>CALVRK010000023.1 GCA_944358565.1 uncultured Bacilli bacterium | reverse complement strand
CACATACAAATGTTCTTGTAAATAACTTCTTGCAAACTTTTACCTTTTACAAAGCAAATTCCTAGTAAATGAAAAAAGCCATATATTTTTTGGCTTTTTATGCATCTAATATTTTGACATCTTTTTTGATCTTATCATAGAAATTAGCTATACTGACAAAGATGTATGGAATTAACCATAGGTATAAAATTCCAAGGGTAAACATTCCTAAGAAAAACCAACCAATAAAGCTTAGACATAATAATAAATAATCTGTTTTGTGTCCTTCCATCATATCCATACTTGTTCTGAAAATATCTCCAAGTGGCATATTTTCATTATCATATAAAATGAAATAACTTTGAGATAAGCATAACATTAGTATAATCCAGAATACAGCAATAGCTGCACTTAATATTATTCCAATGACAATCATAAATGAAGATAAAGCTATATTTAAATCAGTTTGATAAGAAATGAAAACGATTAATGAATTTACAGCTGTATATTCTAATAATGCACAAATGACATTGATTGCTAAAAATACAATAGTCATAGCAGCACATCTAAAAAATGTATCTGTTCTTTGAAATAATTCATTAAATGAAGTTTTTTTATTACGAGCTATTTTGATCATTATTTGTAATAATCCCATATAAAATAAACTAGTAATAATTAAGTTTAAGAAAATCATCATTGGTGGTTCTTTAATAAATTTTGCAGTGGCAACACACATAAAATTTAAAAGTCCATAAATTAAGATTGCAACAACTACATCAAAATATTTTCCAGTTAAACTTTTTCGAGCTTTGGCTTTAATTTTCTTTATGTCAACACTTTCATTCATATAACATACCCCTTTTCTACTATTACAATTATATCATAAGTGTTTAATTTTTAGACAAAAAAATGGAAATTAATCCATTTTATTATATTTACTGACAGCAATACCATCACCTAATTCATAGAAAATAGTGTGAAATTCCTTGTTTTTGATTAAAAAGTCTTTATAATTATTTATTTTTCTAACTAGTGCTTTAAGATTTTTACTGTGAATTTCTTCTGGATGATTAGCTAGACCGTGAAAATTTAAATTGTCAGTAATTATGGCTCCATTTGTTTGTAAGTTTTGTTTATATTTTTCAAAGAATTTAATATATTGAGCTTTTGCGGCATCGATGAATATCAAATCATATTTACCTTGAATGGTAGTGTCTAAAGCATCACCATATATAACATTAACTCTATTTTCTAAATTAAAGTCTTTGACATTTTTAATAGTTTCATTATACATTTTTTCATTTTTTTCGATTGTTGTGACTTGAATATCATCAGAAGCTAAAGCCATATTAATTGAAGAATAACCAATGGCCGAGCCTATTTCTAAAATGTTTTTGACATTATTTTCTTTAATATATTTTATAAGAAAATTTAAACCTTCTTTTTGAATGATTGGCACCTTATTTTCTTTGGCATATATTTCTAAATTCGTTATGCAGCCCATTTACCTTCATCTCTTAATTTGGAAATTATGCGATCGTGTTCAGTTGCATTTTTAGTGAAATAAACTTTTTTATCAGTATCAGCAACAAAGTAATAGTAATCATTTTCAGTAGGGTTTAAAGCTGCTTTTATTGAACTGATACTTGGGTTATCGATTGGACCAACAGGTAATCCTGTCATAGATGTACATCTAGTATTGTAGCCATTACAAGCGGTTAAATCACTTTGGGTTAATCTTTCTGTCATAGATTTTTTTGCTGCATAATAAGTAGTAGCATCGCAGCCTAATGACCAATTGTCATTTAACCTATTATATAAAACTCCAGCAACTAGTGCTCTATCAGAATCAGATACGGCTTCTAGTTCAACGATAGAAGCTAAAGTTAATATTTGATGTGTTGTATAAGTACCATTTTGTAATTTATCTTTATAAGGGGCTAGTTTGGTTTCTGTATTATCTAGGATTTTTCTTACAATATCATCAATGTTTAATTCGCTTTTTTCAAAATGATAGGTGTCTGGATATAAATATCCTTCCAAAGGATAATATATTTCTTTATTATAAATTTCATCAGTTATAAACCAGTAATCTTGCTTCAAACTTTGTAAGTATGATGTATCAGCTAGTTTGTTTATAAATTCTTCGGCTGTAATATCAGTCTTTTCTTCGACAATTTTTGCAATTTGGGTAATATTTAAACCTTCTCTAAAGGTTATTTTAATTGTACTATCTCTACTATTTTCATCACTTAAAACTTTGATTATTTCTGGAACACTCATAGCTTCGTTTAATTCATAATCGCCACTCATTAGGGTGCTAGGATTAGCAAATCTTAAGTATAATCTATAAAAGGTTTCTGAACGAATTAAATTTTGCTCTTTTAATTTGCTAGCAATGGAAATATAATTATCGCCTTCATCAATTGTTATTATTTTAGAATCAGTATTAGAACTAACTGCACCTATTTCATATTTATAGATACCAATGGCAATTAAGACTATAATTATGATGAGAAGCAATAAAAAGAGTAAGAATTTACCTACTTTAAATTTACGAACTTTTTTCAAGGTAAAAACCTACTCAGTTTGAGAAGCTTGATTGTCATTGTTGCTAGCAGATTCGATTTGTGATTGCATTTCGTTTAAGATAGTTTCAATTATCTTCCATTCTTTCTCAGTTTCAATTGGTTTTAAAGGTAAAGCTGCAAATTCATTATTCTCATCAGATTTTAAATCTTTTGGATCATAAATTGATGCATATACTTTTGTGTTCCCTTCATTATCTATTGAATGATCGGTGTAAACGATATAATTTTTCTTTGTTTCTGGAGATTCAAATAAGAATAATGCCTCACAATCTAATTGTCTTCCTTCATCATCAATTGCTTTGAATTTTACAGTTTCGTTAGCGTCTTGCATATTTTTCAGTCCTTTCTATCTAAATATGTTTGTAAAATGATATTGGCTGCAAGGCTGTCAATTTTTTTCTTTCTCTTTTTTCTAGAAATATCAGCCTCTATCATATAACCACTGGCTTCTTTTGTTGATAACCTTTCATCTTGCATTTCTACAGGAATATTAAAGGTATCTTCTAACTTTTTCTTAAAATCTAAGGTTTCTAAAGCCCTTGGGCCTACCGTGCCGTTCATATTTTTTGGAAAACCTAGAACGATTTTTTCGATAGGTTCTTTTTGCACAATAGATGATAGTTTACTTATGGCTTCATCATAATTACTATCTTTGAAATGAATAGTTCCATAAGCGGTTGCAATTGTTTTTGTTATATCAGATATAGAAACACCAAGTGTTCTGGTTCCTAAATCTAGACCTAAATACTTCAAGTTAACCACCCTCTATTTATGTACATTAAAATTATATCATTTATTTTAATTTTTGTATAGCTAATTATAGAAATTTTGAGTGTGTGTAAATAATTTGTAAATTTACAATTTTGCGTTGTTCTTATTCTGCTTTTACTATCTTATCTTACCTAAATATTACCATTAGATGTAATAATAAGTTAGATTCTCCAAAGACTATCATATTTTGACAAAATGTAAATGATAAATTTAGATTTTCTTAATAGTATTAATTATAGAAAAATGATATAATGAAGATGGTGATGGTATGTATTATACAAAAAAACGTAGAATTAAGAAAAAATCAATTATTGTACTTATAGTAATTATTTTAATGATTATTTTGGCAGTAATTGGCATAAATTTATATAAGTATTATACAAGTGACGAATATAAACTTGGTCAAGCTGGGTATAGTGAAAAAGAGATTGCCGATATTTTAAAGTTTGATAAAAAATATATTACTTATGCAACAGAGCACGATTATGAAGATGATTTTATTCCCTTACTTCGAGAAAAGTATTTCCTTTGGAAAAACTATGATAAGTATATTAAATATATTGATGATGAATATGGAAATACTAAGGTTGATTATAGTAGAGTTGTGTCTTTAGTTAATGTTGGCGCAAATAACGAACCTTATACGCATACTAAAAAAACTGATATGGATAAAGGGTACGCGATATTAGTTAATAAATATACTTCTTTGCCAGAAAAATACGCCCCTGATGATATAGTAGAAATGAGCAATTGGTATGCCTATCCTGATAATAGAATTAGAAAAGATGTTTATGATGCATTTAAAGAGATGAGTGAAGCAGCTAAAGAAGAAGGTTATACTTTGATTGTTAACTCTTCTTATAGATCTTACGATGAACAAAAAGAAATATATGATGACTATGAAAGTAATAGAGGAAAAGAATATGCCGATAAATATGCGGCTAGGCCTGATTTTTCAGAACATCAGACAGGCCTTTCTTTAGATATTTTTTCTCCAGGCGCTAACATGAGCAATTTTGCAGATACTGAAACATTTAAATGGCTCAGTAAAAATAGTTATAAATTTGGCTTTATTTTAAGGTATCCTGAGAATAAAGAGGATATTACTGGTTATAGTTATGAAGCTTGGCATTATCGTTATGTTGGCAAAGAATTAGCTAAAAAAGTTTATGATAGTGATTTAACTTATGATGAATACTATGCTTATTATTTAGATGATTAAGGGTGAGATTATGAAGAAGATGTGGATAATTATAGGTGTTATATTATTGTGTCTTTTAGGTGTTTCACTCTTTTTCTTTTTTAATTATGAAAAAAAGGATAGTATTGAAGATAAGCTTAAACAAAATGGCTATTCAAATGCTGAAGTGACTTTAATTTTAAATATGGTTTCTAATAACGATTATGATTTAGTATTAAATCTTGGTTATGATAAAAGTTTAATTAGTATATTATCTTCTAGTGATTACCAGGAAAGTTTGTTTGAAAATTACATAGAATATTATGTGAAAAATAAAGATGAAAATATTAATGACATTATTACGATTGTAAATTCCGGTTATGATTTAATGGATTATCCTGCTTCTAGTTTGCTGGCCAGTTTAGTTAAGGAAAAATATTATATAAATAATAATGTGGCACGTTATTTAGATTATGGGAATAGCCACAACGTTGATAGTAAAAAAGTTATATCTATGGTTAATTCTAAAGCTGATTTAGGTTTTTATAGTAATATTTATGATAGTGATTTAAATGTAGGTAATTTAGTTTTAGTAAATAAATTTTACCATTTAAAAGAAGATTATACACCAAATGATTTAGTAACTTTATCTGGACAGTATAATAGAGGAGCTAATAATAAAATGCGCAAAGAAGCGGCTGATGCTTTAATGAAAATGGTGGATGCAGCTGGTCTTGAAAATATTACTATTTATAATGTATCAGCTTTTAGAAGTTATGATTATCAAGTCAATTTATATAATGGTTATATTAAAAGAGATGGTCAAGTGGCAGCTGATAAATATTCCGCTAGACCTGGATATTCTGAGCATCAAACTGGGTTATGTGCGGATTTAAACAATGTAAGTGATAGTTTTGATGGCTCGGATGAAGCCATTTGGCTTAAAAATAATGCATATAAATACGGATTTATTTTAAGATTTCCTAAAGGAAAAGAAGATATTACAGGATATAAATACGAGTCTTGGCATTACAGATATGTCGGAATAGAGGCGGCGAAGGTAATTTATGAAGATGATATTACTTTAGAGGAATATTACGCTTATTATATAGAAAAAGCACCTAGTTAGGTGTTTTTATACTTTTTCAATATCTTTAGTTAAAACTTCGATTATGCGATGATTCATATCTTTAGTATATGGATCATCAGAAACTAATCTACTTAAAAATTTCTTTTTAGAATTATTGGTTTGATGTCCCCTAGCTTTACAGAAACGTTCTTTAGCAGCTAGTAGTTTTGATTTGCTTAAATTAAACCCTAAAATATTTTGTAAATTAATAGCTATTTCGATTCCATCATCGGCATTTAAATGATTGATAATTTCATCATATGCCATATCACTAGCTTGATTTAATAATGGTTTATATATTTTTTTAAGGCCATCATCTAATTCATTATAAATATTTTCGAAAGATAGTAAATCATATATTAAAGCTGTTACACGTGAACTATAATTAGGATTTTTTTCAGTATACTTTATGCCTTTAATTGATTTGATTATGGGGATTAAATGAACATCATCATTGACTTTACTATGACTATTTTTTAAAAGGTTATCATATGTTTGAAAGGGATGATCTTTTAATTCAATTATATAGTTTATATTATTACTATTTTTTGACCGAATAATATTTAATTTTGAATCTTTCCAAAGAAAAATATTTTTATTTTCTAACGAATTAGTATAAAGAATATCTCCTTGGTCATTATAAAAAATACGATACACTTCTTTCATGTGATTATCATCAATATATTCTTTTTGATAGCCACAGATAAAACCTCTTTTTTTAATTATTTTTAGAGCTTCTTCTATGGTGATGGTTGGGTATAAATCTTTTTCCACAGCATTACTTTTTTTATTTTCTTTTTGCTTTATGTAATTTTCTCTTTCGTCATCAGTAAAAATATATTTATCTGGGTGGTTTATGCGGTCTTCACTAGTACCTTCAAAAACAGCTTTATGAATACATAGTGGAGCTGAGGCTTTATTTAACCGCAAAATATCATCCTTATTAATGTTGATGACAGTTTCATAAAAAAATGCAATGTTTTTATTACATATTTTATATAAAGTATATAATTGAGTTCCTCTAATATTCATATCATCTAACAAAATCAAGGTGGCTAAGGCACTATTTTCTCCTTTAAATTCAATTAGCTGGTCAATGACTGTTGCTGCATCAGAATCATCTTCAATCATTAGTCTAATTACATTTGGTAAGGATGAAAAGTCTAATGTTTTTCTTTCATTTGTTTTTGTATTCATAAATAGCCCCTCCTACTATAATTTTATTATAGCACACCTTTTTAAATTTTTATAGTTAAACTCAAAATGGTTTATTTAGATTTTTTCTGTCTGAATATCAGTTTTAAATGAGGAAATGAATTTAAAAGCCGGCGATTAAAGATAGATTTTTCTTTAAGGGCTTTTTTTACTTCTTCGGTTGTAATTTCAGTAATATCTTTAACATTTATATAGCTTTCTTTTCTGATGTTATAAATAATTTTAAAGGATGTGACAATATCAGTTATAAAAATAAGGCCAATAATGATCATGATAATATTAAAAACTATTGATGGTATATTCATAACTATCTTTAGAAAAAATGGATTAAAAACATAAACTAAGATAAGGCCTAAAAAGCCAAAGCCTAAAGAGGTTATTAAACTTATTCGGCCATTTACATTAAACTTATGGTCACTATAATCCCACCATCTAGCATGAAATATTTTCTCCATTATATAGCTAGTAACATATTCTAATATACTTCCAAGTAAAAATGACATAATAAATAACACCAAAGGGTCTTCATAATATTTTTTCAATAATACTGTGATAAATAAAGCTCCAAAACCATAGATTGGACACCAAGGGCCTATAAGAAAGCCACGGTTTGTTAATTTTCTTTTTTTAGTAGAAACAATAATGACTTCCATGAACCACCCTAAAATAGAATATATGATAAAAATATAAAAAGCTTTAAACATAAAACACACATCCTTTTTAAGTAATTTTACACAGGATTATTTAAAATTGCAATTCTTTTTATATTATTTTTTTGTTTGAATAAATGCTTTTAATTTAATATATTTGATATCATCTAACATTTCTTTAAATATTTCATTTATTTTATTTCTATCCATATTATCTCACCTATTTTATGATAACATTTTGTTTTTTAAATAACTACAAATTCGACAATACTAGCTATAATTAGAACTTCTTAATTTTTAATTATGAAGTTGGCAAATTTTTGTAATTATAGTATAATTAGGTTGGTGTTATTATGAACAAAATTATGGGGGCTAGAACTAGTTTTAGAAATATAAATACGTATGCGAATAGGGGTATGTCATTAGAGGCTGATTTAAAGGCTAGTAATGATTATTATTTGGCAAACGATATAGCAGTTATATATAAAAAACCAACGCCAATTACAATTTCGAAGGTTAATTATCCATCAAGAGCAGATGCAGTTATTAAGGAAGGTTATTTTCGGACTCCGTCAACGACTGATTACAATGGTATATATAAAGGAAAATATATTGATTTTGAAGCAAAAGAAACCAAATTAAAAACATCTTTTCCTTTAAATAATATACACCCGCACCAAATTATTCATTTAAAGAAAATATATAAGCATGGTGGAATTGGATTTTTAATTGTAAGATTTACAGTAATTAATAAAACATTTTTACTACCGATTGAAACATTAAGTAATTTTTTAGATGAAAGCACACGTAAATCAATACCACTTTCATATTTTGAAAAATATGGGTATATAATTAAAGATAAATACAATCCACGAGTAGACTATTTAAATGTTATAGACAAATTATATTTTGGAGGTAATGTATGAAAGAATTGAAAGCTTTTTTTAAAAAGGATCCATTTAATTTACTAGTATTTGTTTTATCAATTATTATTTTATTGATAGGTATTTTAGTATTTAATTTTTTAGTCGGTTTATTAGTTTTTGTTACTGTTAATTTGATTTGGTTTATTCCTTTTATAAAATGGAGAAATAAACTTAAATCTAGAGATACAAAAAGAACTATTAAAAGTTCTGATAAAGATGATAATGATTTAAATGAAGAAGCTGAAAAAATTAATTTAGCTTTAGAAGAAAGAAGTGATAATATGGCTAAGAAAGGTAAAAAAACTAAAGAAAAAGGAAAGAAAAAACTTGGTAAAAAAATATTACTTGGCTTTTTGATTTTCTTCTTATTATGTATTATTCTTGGTATTGTCTTCTTTATATATATTGCTGTTACAGCAGGAAAATTTGATCCTGATAAGTTATATTCTAAAGAAGCTAGTACTTTGGTTGATGTTAATGGTGATACATATGCGAAATTAGGAGCAGAAATGAGGCAAAAGATTTCGTATGATGATTTATCAGAAGAATTAATTAATGCGATTGTAGCAACTGAAGATTCACGTTTCTTTGAACACAATGGTTTTGATTTACCTCGTTTTATGAAAGCATCATTTGGTCAACTTTTAGGTCAAGATGCGGGTGGTGCGTCTACTCTTACTATGCAGGTTTCTAAAAACCAATATACTTCAGATGTGGCCACTGGATGGGATGGTATTAAACGTAAGTTTACGGATATATATATATCAATGTTCCAAATAGAACCTAATTATTCTAAAGAAGAAATATTAGAGTTTTATGCGAATTCTTATTATTTAGGTAGTGGAGCTTATGGTGTTGAGCAAGCAGCTGAAACTTACTTTAATAAAGAAGCTAAAGATTTAAATATATCTGAAGCAGCGATGATTGCTGGTTTATTCCAATCTCCAGTATCATATGATCCTAATATTAATCCTGAACGAACAGAAGAAAGACGATTAGTTGTATTAAGTTTAATGAAAAGACACGGATATATTACAGATCAAGAATATGAAATAGCTAAAAAAATGACCGTTGATAAAATTGTAATTAAAGGTAATAGTTCAACAACTGACAATCTTCAATATCGTGGTTTTATAAATGCGGTGGCTGAAGAGGTTGAAGATAAAACAGGATTTAATCCTTATCAATATTCTATGAAAATTTATACAACAATGGATAAAGAAAAACAAAATGAATTAAATGACATAATGGAAGGAAAAACTTATAAATGGGAAAATGATGTGGTTCAAGCTGGTGTGGTTGCTATAGACAATGAAACTGGTGGCATTGTAGCTATTAGTAATGGCCGTAATCAAAATGGTGAAACATGGCAAGATTTTGCGACTGGTTCTGGTGGTAATGTAAGACAAATCGGTTCAACTGCTAAACCACTTTATGACTATGGCCCAGCAATTGAATACAATAATTGGAATACAGACCATCCTATTATCGATACAAAACATACTTATAGTGATGGTACTCCTGTTAATAACTGGGATAATAATTACAAAGGTATTATTACTATGAGACAGGCTTTGGTTGAATCAAGAAATGTTCCTGCGGTTAAAACTTTCCAAAGTGTTGATAGTAATAAAATAAAAGATTTTGTAACAAGTATTGGTTTACATCCTGGTATGGATAGTAATGGCAAATTATATGAAGCTGATGCGATTGGTGGCTATCATGGTGAATATCCATTATCTGTTGCTGGGGCTTATTCAGCGTTTGCTACTGGTGGATATTATATTGAGCCTCATACTGTTACTAAAATAGAATTTGATGAAACTGGTGAAGTCAAAGAATACGAACCAGAAAAAACTAGAGTGATGAGTGAAGCTACGGCTTATATGGTAACCGATATGCTTGTAGATACAGCTAAAAATGCACTTGGTCGTTATAGTAATATTAATGGGGCAACTTATGCCGCTAAAACTGGTACAAGTAATTATGATGAAGAAACTCAGAAAAAATTAAATTTACCTGATAATGCTGTTAACGATTTATGGGTTGCTGGATATAATCCTGATTATTCTATTGCTGTATGGTACGGTTATCCAAGTAATTCTAGTAAACATTATAATCGATTTGGTTCTGCCCAAAATTCAAGATTATTTAATGCTGTAGCTAAAAACTTCTTTGATGCGGATGCTAAATTTGAAAAACCTGGAGAGGTAGTTGAAGTTACAGTTGAAAAAAATACTGGTACTTCTCTACTACCTAGTGAAAATACTCCTAGTAGTGCTAAAACAACAGAACTATTTAGAGAAAGTACTAAACCTACTGAGGTTTCAGCTAGATTTAATACATTAAATAACGTTTCTAACTTAAAGGCTAGTGTTTCTGGTAATAGTGCAACATTATCTTGGTCTGGAGTAAGTACTCCTGAAGCGCTTAATAAAAGTTATTGGCAACCATTTGTTAAAAAAGCCTTTGGTTTATCAAAAGATCAAAACAGTTATTTATCTTATATAATGAATTATAATAATCAAGTTTTAGGAAGTTTAGTTTATAAAATATATTATAAAAATGGTAATGATTTAACTCTTTTAACAACCACTAGTAATACTTCTGCTACCGTTAAATTACCAAATATAGATTCGCCAACTATTGTTGTTAAAACTGGATATTCTGCTTTCTCTGGCAGTGATAGTAGTGGTGTTGAGGTGAAGGTTGATTATGAGAGTGTGTCTGCAAGCGATGTTAAAGCCACTTTAAATGGTGAAGATAATATTACATTAAAGGTAGGCTCAATTCATTCTGAACCTGTTAAACCTGTAACTGTAACTTTAGATAGTAAAGATATTACTAACAGTAGTGATGTTAAAATTACTTTAACAGTTACCGATTCTACTGGTACACCAATAAGTAATTGGAAAACGGTTGTTGGTAAAACAGCAGATAGTTATACATTTAGTTATAAGGTTACTTATCAAGGTGAAACAGTTACAACTTTAACTAAAACAATTACAGTTAGCGAGTGATAGTTTATAGCTATCACTTTTTTGCACTTAAAAACACCTACTTATTTAGGTGTTTATAATATTTACATATTTCTTTTAACTTACATTCATCACATTTTGGATTTCTAGCTAAACAGTGATATCTACCAAATAAAACTAGTTGATGATGTCTTTTACATAATTCTTCTTTTTGAAATTTTTTATTTAGTTTTTTTTCTATTTCCAAAGGATTGTCAGTTT
>CALVRK010000022.1 GCA_944358565.1 uncultured Bacilli bacterium | reverse complement strand
GTAATTTAATATAAGTGAGGAAAAATATGAATGAGGTTTTAGTTAAATGTGAAAAATTAGATCATTTTGGTAGAGGCTTGAGTCATGTTTTAGGGAAAATTATTTTTGTTCCTAATTTATTACCAAATGAAGAAGCTTTAGTGAAAATTGTTTTAAATAAGAAAAAATATATGGTTGGTGAAATTATTAAATTAGTTAAAATATCCGATGATAGAATAAGACCAAAATGTAGTTATGAAAGCTGTGGATGTGCGCTTAAAAGTTTAAATTATTCAAAAACTTTAGAATTTAAGAAAAATAAAGTTACGGAAATTTTAAAAAGGTATGGGAATTTAGAAAATGTTGTTAAAGAGATTATTCCTAGTGATAATATTTACGGGTATAGAAATAAGATAACTTTAAAGATTAAAGGAGGAAAGATTGGTTATTTTAAAAACGGAATAAACGAATTAATTGAGATAAATAGATGTGAGATTGCAAGTGAGAAGAGTAATGAAATTATTAGAGTTTTAAAAAGATGTGATTTAAGTAAAGTTCGTGAAGTTATAATTAAAGATTTTGGGGAAGTTATGGTTATAATTAAAGGTGATATGGATATAAATGCGCTTAAACCTTTAGTAACTTCTATTTATATGAATGGTAAATTAGTATGTGGTAATGAAAACATAATAGTTGAGCTTGGGGATTTTAAGTTTTATGTATCTAAAGATTCATTTTTTCAAGTTAATACGAAAGTTGCTTTGAAACTTTATAATAGAGTTTTGAAATATTTGGATAATTCGGGTGGTAAAAGTATTTTAGATTTATATTCAGGCACAGGAACAATTAGTTTATTTTTAAGTAAATATTTTAAGGAAGTGACGGCGATTGAGATAAACGAAGAAGCTGTTAAATGTGCATTTTTAAATAAGGAGTTAAATAATATTTCTAATGTTAGGTTTATATGCGGAGATGTAAGTAAAGAGATTCATAATTTAAAAGCGGATAATATTGTAGTTGATCCACCGAGGAGCGGATTAAGTATTGATGGTATTAATGATATTTTGAAGATTAATCCTGAAAGACTTGTTTATGTTTCATGCGACCCGATGACTTTAGCTCGTGATTTAAAAAAACTTGAAGAAAACTATGAAGTAAAAGAAGTAACACTATTTGATATGTTTCCATGGACTTATCATGTAGAGAGTGTTTGCTTGTTAATACGAAAAAAAGATAATAAAAAGGAGTGAAATTATGTATAAATTATTAGATAATAAAATTGTGTATATGCTTTCTGATAAGGTAAAAGGCGAAGCTTGTTTTGATATTAAGGGAGGTTGTGCGAATATATATCACACTTATGTCGATGATGATTTAAGAGGCCAGGGGATTGCTTCAGAACTTGTAAAAAGAGCATTTGAATATTTAGAAAAAAGTAATTATAAGATTAAATGTTCTTGTTCGTATGCGAAAAAATGGGCAATAAAAAACGAGAAAATCATAGGTTAGAAACTTATGGTTTTTATTTTGGCTATTTATTGTTATAATATTATTAGTAGTTAGAGGGTAGATGTATGAAGAAAATAGTAAATAGTATTTTGGGTTTTGCAATTGGGGATGCGATGGGCGTACCAATAGAATTTAAAAAGAGGGAAGATTTGCTAGAAAAACCAGTTTTAAATATGCAAGGTTATGGAACATATGATGTACCTTCTGGAACATGGTCTGATGATACATCGATGGTACTTGCAACAATTGATTCTTTAGTGAATTTACACAAAATTGATTATGATGATATGATGAAGAGATTTTGTGATTGGATAAACAATGCGAAATATACAGCTACAGGCACTGTTTTTGATATGGGAATAACAACTAAAGAGAGTATACTTAAGTATTATATGAATAAGATTGAGCCTATAAAGTGTGGAGGGGCTTCAATTAATAATAATGGTAATGGGTCACTTATGAGAATGCTTCCAATAGCTTTATATACTTATTTTGAAGATATTGTCGATGATAGATTACTTGATATTATTAAAAATACATCCTCACTTACACATGCTCATGAATATAGTGTGATGGGCTGTTATATATATGTAAAATATGTTCATTTTTTGCTTTCAGGATATAGTAAATTTAAAGCGTATGAAAAAGTTAAAGATTTAAATTATTATAAATTTAGTGAGAATGCTAGAAGAGCTTATAAAAGATTTTTGACGACGGATATTTATAAATTAGATTTGGATTATATAAGATCTAGCGGTTATATTGTGGATACTTTAGAGGCGGTTATTTGGGTTTTTTTAAATACTAATTCATTTGTAGAAAGTATTATTGGAGCGATTAATTTAGGTGATGATACAGATACAATAGGGGCATTAGTTGGATCTTTATCAGGAATAGTTTATGGTATTGATGAAAATTTACTGAACAATATTCAAAATAAAGAATATTTAATTAATTTGGCTAAGAAATTTGATGAAGAACTTAGACTTAATATTTTAAAATATGATGAAGTTATAGATGATCTGTATGGAATTGTCAGTGGCGGCGAAGATTTATTTTTTATTAAAACTGAAGTTAATAGTTCTATTTATGGATATCAAAATAAATATTTAAAAATTGCGAAGAGAATTAATTATAAATATGGTTTAACAGTTATTGTGGCTAGTAACTCTTCAGATGTTACTTTAGAAAATGATTTTAAGAATTTAAGTAAATATTTAAAAGATAATGTTTATTTTATGGGAGTTTCTAATGGGGCAGCTCAAGCGATTCAAAATGAATATGTCAGCACAAAAGTAAAAAAAATGTTACTTGTAAATATTCCACTTATGATAAATTTACATAAAACAAAAGAAGGTATTAAGAATTATAAAGGAAGATTAGTTTGTGTTTTTGGTAGTAAAGATCCTTCATTTAATTATTTGCCATTAATTCAAGATTTTAGAAATGTAAATATGGTAGTAGTGCCTAATCAGGATCATAATTTTAGTAATGGTGATGAATTTTTATATTTACCTGATAAGTATTTATTTGGAGATTTAGTGGTGAAGAAATGAAAGTATTATCGATAAAACAGCCTTATGCTTCTTTAATTGCTTATGGAATTAAAAAGTATGAATTTAGGACTTGGAATACTAAATATAGGGGAGAGATTTTAATTCATGCGAGTAAAAGTGTTGATAAAAAAGCGATGGAAGAGTTTAAGTGTTATAATTTAGATTATCCTTTGGGCTGCATTATTGCTAAAGTAAATATTATAGATTCGGTTAAAGTAGATGATGATTTTAGAGAAGTTTTAGATAGTGAGAATAGTTTTATTTATAATCATGTTATAATGGATAAAACTTGGCAAGGTTATGGATTTAAAATGGATAATGTGAAGTTAATAAAACCTATTTATATCAATGGTAAACTGGGATTTTGGAATTACGATGGAAAGATTAGTTTTAGGGAGTGATTTTTATCACTTTTTTCTTTTTGTTTCATATAATTTACAGAGTTATAATTTGACTTTGAACTTTTAAAATGTTAATATTTGTTTTAATTTAAAAAGGAGCGATGTAATGACATTTTTAGAAAAAAATGATTTAGATAAAAAACAATTATTAGAAATAAAAAAAGGAAAGAAGCATGGACTTTCTAAGAGAAAAATTTTATTATATGCGAATAAGGCTTTTGATAATTTTCAAATGAAATTAATCAGGAAAGCTTTAGAAAACGGTTTATCTTTTAAAAAGACGAAAGTGATAGCTAATCCAGATTTAGATTTTTATCAAATGTTAGAGGTTAGTGAGGCATTAATAAATGGTTTACCTTTAGATTTTGTGAGTAAGTATGCAAGTGGTGATTTTGATTTTAATCAGCTGAAGGAGATTTTTAAAGGATTTGAACATGGCCTTGCTATAGAAGCAATTGAGAGGTATGCTAAAGTAGAATTTTATAATTATGAGATGCGTTTAATGAGATTAGGATATGAAAAGGAAATAGATGAAGAGAAGATTTTACTTTATATTGATCGAAAATTTTCTCAAGCTCAAATGTATCAAATTTATAAAGGCGCTAAGCATGGACTTAGTGTAAAGCAATTAAAAGCATATGCGAAAGAAGAGTTTTCGGATGAGCAAATGTATGTGATTAGATTATGTTTGGAAAATGGATATGATTTTGAGGATATTAATTTAAAAAAATTGTATGAGTTACCAACTTTTTTTTGTGGTGAGGATATTTCTTTTTCTCAGTTCAAAAAAAATTAGAAATATGAAAGAATCAGTTAGATATTAAACTTAACTGATTTTAAATTATTATCAAAGATATTTGTTTGAATGTTAAAAATATTTATACAATTCATTTTTTAATTTTAATTTTTTGCTTTGGTTTATTAGCTAAGATAATATTTTTGCTTTTGAGTAATTTAATTAGTGGGTCTGTTTCTAGTATTTTTTCAGCAGCTAAAATTTTTTCTTTATTTTGGGAACGTTTTAGAATGATATAGAGATTTAGTTTTGTTTTTATAGCTGTCACTTTTTTATAAATAGGAATATCAGTTTCAACTAAATTATCTAGTACTTGGAGTAGAGAAAAAAATTCTTCTTTAGTACCATATTTTAAAAAGGTTTGATATATAATAAAAATATTGTTATGAAAATATGCGTATTCCATATCTTTTGGGTTATCAAAAAATATTTCTAGTATTTTGATTATTTCAATGTTATAAGTATATGAAAGATGTTTAGAATTAAAAATTCGTTCATTTAAAAGTTCGGTATATCCTTCATCTAAACCGTTGCCAATCCAAATATCATCTAAATTTGTGCAGAAACCAGAAGTTTGATTTTTCCCAGTTGAAGCCATATGTAAGAATTCATGAGTTAAGACACTTTTTTTATCAAATACTTTATATATGTTAATAGTATTTTCTTTAGGAATATATTTTCCTTCGCTTTCACAAAAGTTTTGTAAGTATTTTTTGATATCGTGTATTAGATTGAAATAATTGATTTTTAGATTATTTAATTTACCTATACATGTTTCAAAATTAATTGGATCTATATAATTTTTAAAGGTTATGATAATTTCTTTTAGTTCGCTTGGATAAGAAAGCTTTTCTAATATTTCATCTATATTATCTATATTTGAGTTTGACTGTGTGTCTTGAGTAGCAAAGTTATCAATAATATTATAGGCATCTAAGTGTCTTAGTTTATTAAATTTTAGTGTTTTTAAATCTTTTTGGGTTTCAAATAGACTATCTATGAAGTAAGTAATCATATACAGCCCAGAGAGGGCAGTAAAGATGTTTATGATTTGATCCATATTAATCGTTTTGAACCAATCTATATACACTATATGATGGAGTGTTGAATAGTCTGAAATTGTAGTTAGAAACTCCTAAACCGTTTGAGACATATAAATCAGAATTTTCGATTTTGTAGTGGCTATCATAATATTTTTGAGCACCTTCTGGTAAGATGACAGCTCCTATGAATGGAAGTCGAACTTGTCCAGCGTGTGAATGGCCGGCTAAAAGAAGATCAAAAGGATTTACAGATAAGTCATCAATAGTATCTGGTTCATGTAATAGCAATATTTTATAAATAGGTCCGCCACTTTCAAAAGAATTTAAATAATCGATAGCCGTTTTTAATTTATCACTTGTTGCTACTTTATCTTTAATGGTGCTTATACCAGCAATAAATATATAATCATAGCCATCTTTATAAATTGTATCATAAGTGTTGTTTAGATCTTTGAAACCACCACCAGTGATGATGTTAGTCCATTCGTCAAACTTTAAATCATTATTGCCATTTACGGCATATTTACCTGATGTGGCTTCGATTTTATTTAAAAGCCTACTTATTTTATCTGCCATACTTGTAGTCATATTAGTATCTTTATCGATTAGATCACCAGTTAAAACGACAATATCTGGTTCTTGTTCATTGATACTACTAACTAATTTTTCTAAACTTTTTTCATCAAAAACTCTACCATAGTGAAGGTCGGAAATGTGAATAATTTTGAACCCGTTAAAGTTATTTGGCCAAGATTTTAAAGTAATTTTATATTCTTTAACGTTAATTAATTTTGGTTCAATAAAAAATCCGTAAGCAATTATTAGGCTTATAATTAATATTATAAATATAAATATTTTTAGAAAAGGAAAATATTTTTTTTGTTCTTTTGCCATATCTTTCACCCTACGATAATTTTAACACAAAAGAAAAAAAGACAAAAGTCTTTATGAGAATATGAGTAAAAACATCTGTAAAGAGAGAATTAATCCGTTATGCATAAAGTGGAAGCCCATAGATACGAAAATGTTATTAGTTTTTTTAAGCATATAAGCAAAGGCAATACCACAGCTACAGTAAGAAAGTAAGTAAAGAGGGAATAATTCATTAATTGGAGTACTTATTAAGTGCAAGCCACCAAAAACTAAACTAGATATGGTTATAAAAAGGAAATCATTTTGAATAATGGCTCTAAAACCTAATCTAAAGACACTTTCTTCTAATATTGGAGCGAGAATTACAGCAGATATAAATGTATAGATTGGGTAAAAATTAAATTCATTTCGAATAGTTGTTTCATTAGTTGATAGACCACCACCTAGAACATTGATAAGTAAATTTGAGGTTATCATGACAATGACACTTAGAATATAAATTTTTAAATATTTGTTGAAATATTTTAAATGATTTTTCTTTAAATCTTTAAATGCAGCTTTGATTTCTTTATCGAATATAGTAAATATCATAGATATCATAAGTAGTTCTACAGCTAAGCTATATATTATTTTAATATAGCTAGGAAGCTCTGAGTAGTTTATATGAAGAATAATAAAAGGGAATGTTTGGCATATACTAAAGAAAAAATAAATAAATATTACGGCCACACCTTTAAAAGCGTATTTCCAATCGTTTTCTTTTGTTCTTGTTATCAATTTTATCACCGTTATAATTATATCACGTATTTTGAAAAAACGATATTGTAGAGAATAAATTAGTAAAAAAATATAAAAAAGTAAAGAAAATGTGATATAATGAGTTTAGACGTGCAAAAAAGAGTGGGACATCCCACTCTTTAATGTAGTTTAGGAGGTGCTTAAGTGGAAGAAAAAATTAGAAATTTATTACAAAAGGCGATTGAAGATGCTGGTTATATTTTGGATGAAGTATTTTATGGTAAGGAAGATAATGTAAATACTTTAAGACTAGTTATCGATAAATCTGGTTATATTAATGTAGGAGACTGCGTTAAGGTAAATGAAATTGTAAGTCCAATTTTAGATAAAGCTGATCCAATTAGTGAAAGTTATGTTTTAGATGTATGTTCTAAAGAGAAGGGAAGTGATATAGATGAATAACAAAGAATTTAAATTAGCTTTAGAAACTTTATCAAAGGAAAAAGGTATTTCTGAAGATGTTATTTATGATGCGATGGAACTTGCTTTAACTAGTGCTTATAAGAAAAATTATCATTCACTTTCTAATGTGAGAGTAGATATTAATAGAGAAACTGGAGAGATTAAAATTTTTTCTTATAAAACAGTTGTATTTAGTAAAGAATATGAAAAGGAAGATGGAGTATTAGAAAAAGAGGTTATTACTGATGAAGATGGTAATGAGGTAGAGGTAGAAAAAGAATTCCACTATGATGATAGAATTCATATTACTTTAGAAGATGCAAGGAAACAAGTTCCAGGAATTAAAATAGGTGAGACTATTGAAAAGGAAGTTACACCAAAAGATTTTGGTAGGGTTGCGGCGTCAACGGCTAAGCAGGTTGTCGTTCAAAAAATAAGAGAAGCTGAAAGAGAGATTATTAACAATGAATTTGCCGATAAACAAGATGAAATGATTACGGGATTAGTAGCGATGGAAGATGTTCGTAATTATTATATCGATTTAGGAAGAACACAAGGAATTTTACCAAAGAGTGAAATTATTCCTGGTGAGACAATTAAAATGGGTTCTAGCATTAAAGTATATATTACAAAAGTTGAAAATAATTCAAAAGGACCTTTAATTTTACTTTCTAGAAAACATTTTGGCTTTGTTAAAAGATTATTTGAATTAGAGATTCCAGAAATAAATGAAGGAATTATCTTAATTTATAGTGTGGCCAGAGATGCTGGAAATAGAACTAAGGTAGCAGTTTATTCAGAAAATCCTAATGTTGATCCAGTGGGAGCTTGCATTGGTGAACATGGAAGCAGAATTAATAGAATTATTAATGAACTTAATGGTGAGAAAATTGATATTGTTAAATATGAAACTGATGAAGCGAGATTTATTGAAAATGCTTTGAGTCCGGCTCATGATTTGCACGTTTTTGTAACTGATGAGAAGAAAAAAGAAGCTCTAGTGGTTGCTAATGACGATAATTTATCTTTAGCTATTGGTAAAAAAGGTATGAATGTTAAATTAGCGGCTAGACTTACACATTTTAAAATTGATGTTGAAACTTTAGAGCAAGCTAAAGAAAAGGGTATTAATATTTATGAAGATTAGAAAAATACCGATGAGAATGTGTGTAGTTACTAGAGAAAAATTACCTAAAGGGGAACTTATTAGAGTAGTGCGCACTCCAGAAGGTAAGGTAATAATTGATGAAAGTGGAAAAGCTAATGGTAGGGGAGCTTATTTAAAAAAGGATAAAGATGTATTTTTAAAAGCTCAAAAAAATAAAATATTAAATAGAGTATTAGAAGTGGAGGTACCTGATAAGGTATTTGAAGATTTAAAAAATTTATTAGATTAGAAAAGAGGTGCGTAAATATGATGAGTGTAAAAGAATATGCAGAGGATATTAACCGTGAGGTGTCTATAGTTTTAAACAAATGTCTTGAACTTGATATTGATGTTAAAAATGAGGACGATATGCTTGATGATGAAGCAATTACGATGCTTGATAATAGTTTCGATGAGATAAGTGAAGAGTTAGAGGATGAAGAGATCGAAGAAGAAGTTGCTTTAGAAGAAAGTAGCATGAAGTCGGTTAAAGCTGATAAGAAGAAACCGGCTAAATTGCCAAAGAAAAACGATAATAAAAAGAGTTTAGCGCAAAAGAAAAAAGCAATGTATAAGAGCAAAGAAAAATTACAAAGTAATGCACCAGTACATAATGAAAATATTGTTTTATATAAAGAAAATATGACAATTGCAGAGCTTGCGGAAGCTATGGGAGTGGCAGCAAGTGAAATTATTAAAAAATTATTTTCTTTAGGTTTAATGGTTAATATTAATAGTGCGATTTCATTTGAAAATGCGGAAATTATTGTTCTAGATTATGGTAAGGAACTTAAAAAAGAAGAAACAGCTAATGTGGCTAATTTTGAGGAATTTGAAGTTGTTGATAAAGAAGAGGATTTAGTTCCAAGACCACCAGTAGTGACAATTATGGGTCATGTCGATCATGGTAAAACTACTTTGCTTGATGCTATCCGTAAAACTAATGTAGCTGAAGGAGAAGCCGGTGGAATTACGCAAGCTATATCAGCTTATCAAGTTAAATATAATGATAAATTAATTACATTTATCGATACTCCAGGGCATGCGGCTTTTACAGAGATGAGGGCTAGAGGAGCGAGTATAACGGATATTGTTATTATAATTGTTGCAGCGGATGATGGAGTTATGCCACAGACGAGAGAAGCTATCGATCATGCGAAAGCAGCTAATGTTCCGATTATAGTAGCTATTAATAAGATGGACAAACCTGGAGCTAATCCTGATAAAGTAATGAATGATATGGCTGAGGCTGGTTTAATGCCTGAAGAGTGGGGCGGAGATATAATCTTTACGAAAATTTCAGCTTATACTGGCGAAGGTATTGGTGAGTTACTTGAAAATATTTTACTTATTGCGGATATTAACAATTATAGAGCTAATCCAAATCGTTATGCGATGGGAACAGTTGTTGAATCTAAGCTTGACAAACATGTCGGACCAATTGTAACAGTACTTGTTCAAAATGGTACTTTAAGATTAGGTGATCCAATTGTTGTCGGTACGGCTTTTGGTAAGATTAGAACTTTGAGAAATGATAAAGGTGAAGAGATTACTAAAGCTTTGCCTTCACAACCAGTAGAAATTACGGGGTTAAATGAAGTACCGTCAGCTGGTGATAGATTTATGAGTTTTGCTACAGAGAAAGAAGCTAAGAATATCGCATCTGTTCGTAAAGAGCAAGCTAGAGTTCGTGAAAATAAGGCTAAGTCGGCTGTATCTTTAGATGATTTGTTTGCTAAAATTGGTGAAGGATTGAAAGAGATTAATGTTATTATTAAAGCTGATGTTAATGGTAGTGCGGAAGCGGTAAAAAATAGTTTACAAAAGATTGAAGTTGATGGAGTTAAAATTAATGTTATTAGAAGTTCTGTCGGAGGAATTACTGAAAGTGATATTGTTTTAGCTAAAGCTTCTAATGCTGTCATTATTGGATTTAATGTTAGACCTTCTAAAGGTATTCAAGATAAGGCTAAAGATGAAGGTGTTGATATTAGATTTTATAATATAATTTATAAAGCAGTTGAAGAGATGGAGGCTGCTATGAAAGGTATGCTTGATCCTGAATATGAAGAGAAGATTTTAGGTACAGCAGATATTAGACAAATATTTAAATTTTCGAAGATTGGTAATATTGCTGGATGCTCTGTTAGTGATGGTATTATTAAAAGAGATTCACAAGCTAGAATTATTCGTGATGGAGTGGTAATTTACGATGGTAAGATAGGATCACTTCAAAGAGAAAAAGATAGTGTTAAAGAAGTTAAAAAGGGTTATGAATGTGGAATTACTATTGATGGATTTAATGATATTAAAGTAGGTGATGTTATTGAATGTTATGAGATGGTGGAGGTTCAAAGATAAATGTTTGAAGGATATAAATTAAATAAATATTTTAATTGTATGGTTGGTTTTGCCTACGAATTTGGTGAAGAGGAAAAAACTTCAAAATTAACAATGCAACTTTATTTAGTTATTAAGCGAGATGGTGAGTATAAATTTATCGATTATAAGAAGTTTAATTATTATACTTTTGATATGTTATATAGTATTGCCGATGAATATCAGGCCCAACCTATTAGTTATTATGTCGGATATAATTTAGGTAAGCAATTGAAAAAGAAGAGCTAGTGAAGTTATTTGCTGGCTTTTTGTAATTTTTAAAATATGGTATAATGATAGAGAAGTATTAAGGAAAGGTGATACTATGGGAAATATTAAAACTGAAAGAATTTCGGATGCATTAATCGAACAAATTAGTTATATTATTGCAAATGAAGTTAAGAATGGAAATATTAAGTTTGTAACAATTACTGATGTTAAAGTTAGTTCTGATTTAAGTTATGCGAAAGTTTATTTTACGGTTTTAGATGAAAGTAAGATAGATGAGACTAGTAAAGCTTTAAAAGAAGCAAGCGGTTTTATTCGTCATGAGCTTAGAGAAAGAGTTGATATTAGACAGATTCCAGAACTTACATTTGTCTATGATGAGTCAATTAAACAGGCACAAAAGATAGAAGATATAATAGATAAATTACATGAGGAAGGTAAATAGATGCTTTTGTCATATAAAAGCTTGACAAACATATGATTTATATGTATAATCATTGTTGTAATTTGAAAAAGGAAAGAAGAAGTATCCACTTCTCACCCGATTACAAGTAAGTGATGGGTTCAATGCCAATAAGAAATTTATACTTATTTAATGTGCATTTTAGTGGATACTTTGTATTCACTTTTTTATTGGAGGTGTCTAGTATCGCAAGAGATAAGGATTTGTATATCAATGATCAAATACGAGCAAAAGAAGTTATGGTAATTGGTCCAAACGGAGAACAATTAGGTGTTAAACCGATTAAAGATGCACTTACTTTGGCTGATTATGCAGGTTTTGATTTAGTACTTATGAATCCTGGTGGAAAACCACCTGTTTGTAAGATTATGGATTATAATCGTTATAAGTATGAGAATAAGAAAAAACAGAAAGAAAATATGAAAAAACAAAG
>CALVRK010000021.1 GCA_944358565.1 uncultured Bacilli bacterium | reverse complement strand
AAAAAAAAAAAAAAAAAACAAGTAATATTTTCGAAAAATCACTTGTTTTAACTTTTTCTTTACAAAAAGTAATTTATTGTTCTTCTTTCATACTATTTAAAATATCAATAAGTTCTTCTGCAATCTTTTTGGGCAAAACAGTTGATAACTCTTCCACACTTTGTTTTCGCATGTTCTCGGTAGTCTTATATTTTTTAAGTAATTCTTTCTTACGTTCAGTGCCTATACCAGGAATATCATCAAGTATAGAAGCATATAAACCCTTACTTCTAATTTGTCTATGATAATTAATCGTAAAATTATGTACTTCATCCTGCATTCTTTCTAAATAATGAAATAAATTACTTCTTTTTTCGATTGGTATTTCTCCATCAAATGTCACAAGTGCATTAGTTGAATGTTTATCATCTTTTTTAAGGCCGACTAAATTAATATTCATCCCTAAACTATTAAGTACTTCTTTAGCAACATTCATCTGTCCGATTCCCCCATCGACAATAATCAAATCAGGTCTAACCAAATTATCCTTAAGAACTCTAAAATATCTTCTATATAATACTTCCCGCATAGTACCATAATCATCATTTTTATCAACAGAAATCTTAAACTTACGGTACTCGTTTTTAGCTGGACTTCCATCTATAAATACAACCATTCCAGACACATTATATGTTCCAAATAAATGCGCATTATCAAAAAGCTCAATCCTATCTAATTTATCTAAACCTAAAACATTTTTAAGTTCTTCGTTAGCTTTAATAGTTTTCTCCTCAGTTTTAATAACCAAATCATATTCATCTTCAAGCTGCTTCTTCGCATTATCGCTAGCCATATCAACTAACTTCTTCTTAACACCTTTCTCAGGCACTTTAATTTTAACTTTAAAATAATCAGAAAGTAAATCACTATCTACAATATTTGGCACTAAAACCTCTTTAGGTATCAAAGCCTTTTCATAAAACTTCGCAATATATCTAGTTAATTCTTCACCTTCTTCATCAATTAATGGAATAATTTGATGATGATGACCACTTATCTTACTACCTCTAACAAATAACACAAACACACTTAAATAATTTCCATCATTATAATATCCAAATATATCTCTATCCACATTATCATTAACTTCAATTTTCTGTTTAACCAAAACAACATTAATATCATCGAGTAAATTTTTAAGTTCTAAAGCCTTTTCAAAGTGTAACAAATCACTTTCTTTCTTGATTTCATCTTTTAATTTATCAGTTACAATCTCACTATTACCTTTTAAAAAACTTACAATATCTTTTTCCATCGCTTCTACTATATCTTTTGGGACATTATTTGTACAATATCCTAAACACTGCCCAATATGAAAATATAAACAAGGTCTTTTTTGATATGTCCTGCACTTTCTAAGTGGATATAACCTATTTAATAAATTAACAACCTTTCTAGCCGCATACACATTAGGATAAGGACCAAATAATCTTGTTTTTTTCTTTTTTTTATGAACATTTCTCACAATAAGTAATCTTGGAACCTTCTCTTCAGTCAGCTCAATATAAGGATAACTCTTATCATCCCTAAGTAAAATATTATATTTAGGATCGTGTTTTTTAATCAAATTAATTTCTAATATTAAAGACTCTGTCTCTGATGAAACAACAATATAATCAAAATCCGCAATTTCACTAACAAGCCTAGCCGTTTTACCAGTATGTGAAGAATGAAAATAAGAATTAAGTCTATTTCTTAAATCTTTAGCTTTACCAACATAAATAATAACCCCATCAGAATTTTTCATTAAGTAGCACCCAGGTTTATGTGGAACTAACTTTAGCTTATCTAATACCATAACTCTTCACCTTCAAAATAATTATAATGAAATATCTACATTTAATCAAGCTTAAGCGTAAATTTAATCGTGTTTCAAAAGTAAGTCAAAATAACCATACATTGACCTTTTAATAAGTTTTATATATAATAAAATCTAAAGAAAAGAGGAACATTATGAAAAATATTTCTAGAAGAGGATATTTAAAATTAATTGGTTCACTAAGTGGAATAATTTTATTAAATAGCCTAACTGGCTGCAAAAATGAAGAGAATAACAATGAAGATACTGTAGATTATGATGAAAATGGCATTGAAAACGATTTTTGGAAAGCTACCGGTAATAGCAAACAATTTAACCCAGGAGAACACTTTATCTATACAATTATTTCAATCCGTTATAAAAATAATGGACAAATCATTATTCCAAATGGTTATGAATATATAAATAGTGAAACCTTTTATAAATGGTATGGTGTTGTTAAATACAATTTCATAAATACTGTACCTGTAACAGCTTTAGAGTATAAAAATAATATGACAGGTGAAATTGCCTATCCATTTTCTGGAACTCCAATAGAATTAAAAAATGAAAATTCAAAACAAAAAACTCTAAATTAGTAAGGTGAAATGATCCTTACTTTTTTAATCAAAACTTGTATTTTAAATATATTTTCTTTATAATCAAATTGGTGATAACTATGAAGTCTATTCAAAAAGAAATAACTAATGAAATAATCATTAATAAATCAAGGTTTATTACTATCATAACTAACATAAATGATATAAATAAAATTAAAGAAAAACTAGAAGAAATAAAAAAAACATATAAAGATGCGACGCATTACTGCTTTGCTTATATAATTCAAAATCACGAAAAATGTTCCGATAATGGTGAACCAAGTGGTACTGCCGGTATACCTATTTTAAATGTTTTAAAACAAAATAATTTAACTAATATATTATGTGTTGTAATTCGATATTTTGGCGGTATTAAATTAGGAGCCGGGGGATTAATCAGGGCTTACAGTACAAGTGCCAGTGAAGCCTTAAAAAAAGCCGCCATCACCACTATCGTAGATGGTTACAATTTAACTATCGAATTTTCCTATGATAATTTAAAACAAATAGATTATCTACTAAAAAATATTGATATAAAAAAAGATTATCAAACTAATATCACCTATAACTTCAACATCACTTTAGAAAAATATAAACAAATCGAAAATGAATTAATTAAACTAAGTAAAATAAAACTCAAAAAGCATATAACCCTAGCTTCTTGAGTTTTTATTATCTAAAATAACTACACTTCTATTATTTAAATTAATGTTTTGAATAGATTTTTTAAATGTTTCAAAATCAAGTTTTTTAAGTTTATCATACATATCATAAATAGGTTTACCATAAAAATAAACTTGATTAGATATCATATTACATATACCTGTCGCATTTTCTGTCGATAAAATAGTTGAATTTAAAACCGCTTTCTTAATTAAATCAAAATTTTCCTTATCAAAATTAAAATCTTTTATTGTATTATCTATTAAATCAATAATTTCATCTTCCCCATCTTTAACCGTCGCATTAAATAAAATAATATAATAATCATCAACTACTTCTAAATAAGATGATACTGATGAAATCAAATTCTTATTTTTCGCAAAAACATCGACAATCTCCGAAATAGCCCCAAATTTCATATCGAGTAAAAATGAAAAATATATCTTATTCAAATAATCATCTTTAATATAATTAGGCTTTTTTACCTTATAACTTATCAGCACCTCTTTAGATAAATTATTCATATAAATAATATCTTTTTCTTTAACTACTGATTCTGGCTCATCTTTATGTTTAATCTCTATTTTTGGTCTTTTCTTAAAATCATACTTCTTATAAAAATCTTTTATAAATTTTATCGTTTCCTTAGGATCTACATCACCACTAATAGTAAGTATCATATTACTTGGATGATAAAAAGTATTAAAACAATTATATAAATCCTCTTTAGTAATCGAATTAATATCTTCTAAACTTCCTAAAACTGTATTTTTAAAATCTAAATTATGAAAAACATCAACTAAACTTTTATCATAAACAATTGAAAAAGGACTATCTAAATCTTGTTTTTTCTCTTGAGAAATAATACCCTTTTCTTTTAAAACATTCTCATCAGTAAAATAAGGCTCATGAACACATTTAAGTAAAACTTCTAAATTATCATAAAAATGTCCAGCTCCTGTAAAATGATAAGCCGTAACAAATTCATTGGTAAAAGCATTTCCAGATGCCCCATTATTCTCATAAACGGAAAGAGGATCAACCCCATCTTTTTTCTCAAACATCTTGTGTTCTAAAAAATGAGCTACTCCACCTGGCACCTTAGTAAATTCTTTAGCGCCGTCCATCTTAAATTCTAAAATTGAGCCACCAAAGAAAGTTGTAATTCGGGCATGAATTGTATGTCTTGAAATTGGACTGATAAATATTCTAAGTCCATTATCTAAAACTTCCTCATATACATCCAAATCTAAACCATTATAACCTTTCTTTTCCATATTACCTCTCTCCTTTAAGCAAATAAACCGTGTCAATATGAACCTTTTTAGCTAAATTCATAACATCTTCTTTAGTAACCTTTTCCATCTCTTTTCTTCTTATATCTAAACTATCATTACCAATAAAAAGCTCAGATGTATAACTTGCAACCAAATCACTTTGACTATCAGAAGTTTTAATCAATGAATTATAATAAATCTCTTTAACTCCTTCAAATAATTCTATAGAAAAATTACCCTTTTCCATATTATCCATCTCTTTTTTAATAAGTTCATATGTCTTATCAAAATCTTCACCATTAATTCCCGCATATATTCGCATTGTTTCAAATAAATTTTGACGAGCTGCATAAATGTAATAACATAAAGAATTTTTCTCCCTAACTGTTTGCGTTAAAAGAGAATTCATTCCACCACCTAAAATCCAAGAATATAAAACAAACACATACTTTCTTTCAAAATCCGTTAAATCCAAAAGTTTACATCCAACAATTAAATTACTTTGCGTATTACTAGAAGGTTCAATAACAATCTTCTCTTTTTTATTATAATCACATTGCCTAACCAAATGATTTATATCACCTTTTTTTGAACCGTTAAACTTAATTGATTTACCTATAATTTTTTTTATCTCATCACCATCAACATCTCCACAAACAAATATATCTAATTTTCCTTCACTCATCACTTTTTTATAAAAATCATAAAGTTCTAAAGCTGTTAACGTACTAACACTTTGAATAAGTTCATCTAATTTCATCACATCATATTTTCTAACCTTCATCTCTTCAGATAAACGACTATTCGCATAATTTTGTGGATTATCTCTAAGTGCTCGGTAATATTGTAATAATTTTTCTTTTTGCGTTTCAAAAACTTCTCTATCAAAGCCCCCATCAATAACCTTAGGTTCAAATATAAACTCTGATAAAAACTTGATATTTTTTTCAGTCATACCCTTCTCAGTATATTTTTCATTCGCAAAACTAGCTGTCAAACTAAGGATATTTTCTTTTCCACTATTTAAAACTCTAATATTATATGATGGATCATAAATACTCGCACAAAATGCATTTATATCTCTCAAACTATTATATTTATGACTTGTTTGCATAAGTAATCTACTAAGTAAAGATGTATACCTTTCCGTTTCTCTTTCATCATCAAATCTAATATTTACACTATAAAAAACTGTCTTAAAACGATCAGTTTTTATAACGTGCACTTCATAACCATCCATATCATAATTTAAATATTCCACTTTAGCACCCCCATATTAGTATACCCCAAAACACTAGTTATAAAACCGAATCTAGTGCGAGTTTTATCATTTTATCTAAACCTTTTTCTCTCTCCTCTGGTGTTGCGACATCTTTAATATATTTAGAATCAACAACGCTCATTAAACAAGCTGCTTTTTTATCAAGCATTTTAGCTATATAAAATAAAGCAAAAGCTTCCATCTCAGCCGCAATTGGTTTTACTCCACTAGGCATTCTGTCAAAAAATTTACTAATATCTGTCGCATAAACATCAAAACAATCTAATGAAGCCGTCATTCCACGGTATAATTTTATATTATTTTGATAAGCAACTTTCCCAATTTTCACATTTAAATCCTCATCACTATACGCAATATGACATAAATCATTATTTAATGTTAAAGCAAAACTACTTTCAGTATAACAAGCTGTGGATAAAATAATATCATATAATTTCATATCCTCTAAATAAGCTCCACATGAACCTATTCTAATAATCTCTTCGACATCATAAAACTTATAAAGTTCATAAGCGTATATTCCCATACTTGGCATACCCATACCATGAGCCATAACCGTCACTTCTTTACCTTGATAAAAACCCGTATAAGCATACATTCCTCTAACTTCATTTACTAGTTTATAATCGGTTAAATATTTTTCAGCAATATATTTTGCTCTTAAAGGGTCTCCAGGCATAATCACTGTTTTTGCAATATCTCCCTTTTCCGCACTATTGTGTGGTGTCATAACCTTCACTCTCCATTTCTATCCTAAATAAATTGTAACAAACCCCTATTTATAAGTCAAACCTTTAGCTTACTTTTAACTATATTTTTTGGTAAAAATCCTTAATAATTATTTTTCCATTAACCTTTTAATAAATAACATCTAAATTAGAAAAAAATTTTTAAAGCAAAATTGGTTCTTATTAATTTCATATCATCACATATATATAACATAAGATAAACTCTTAGACATATTTTTTTCCTTGCGGTCACAAATTGGAACTGTACATCTTCTTAATATCCCGTCAATCAATAACCAAAAAATAACCAGATAACACTGATTATTTTTCATTTATAATTCGTTTACTTGTCATATAAGTAACTAGAAAATATCCTCCATAAATAATTACAATAAGTAATGCCGTTGTAAGTATTGAAGTCATATTACTAGTCACACTCATACTTTCCATAATTATATTCGCACACATTATACCAAAAATTGAATGAATAATGGCAATTACAAGTGGAAACATAAAGAATATACCAACCTGAACAAATAAAGCTTTATTTAACTTTTTATCATCCACACCAATACGTCTTAACATTTGATATTTCTCTTTATTATCACTGCTATCAGAAAGTTCCTTCAAAGCAAGTATCGCTGCCGATGAAATCAAAAATATTACCCCTAAATATAAACCGATAAATATCATAATAGCTCTTAAACCAGTGCTAGCGGCATAAATATCTATTTTTGTATCAGCCACAGCTCCATTAGAATTTATCTCATCCATATATTTCATTAAATTTTCCTCAGCTTTATTTTTATCACCTTTGTAATTAGCCGCTAAATAACTTCTAATTGTTTCACTAAAGCTAATATCTACACTATCAGGTACAACTACAATACCAGTATTACTCTTGTTACCACTCATCAATATTAAACCTTCAGTGCACTCTTTATATTTATTATGATACCTCTTATCACCAATTTTAATCGTCACACCTTTTTCTAAAGCCTTATTTTCATAATCTATCATTTGTGCATAATCTGCCACTAATATAAACTCATCATCCTTAAGCCTATAAGTATCTCTTCCATAAAATGCCGCAAATTTATTGTAATCAGATATCTTCATAACTGGTAAATAATTATCAACCATTAAATTAGGATAATCTTTTAATACATCATCTAATATTGGCGTAAGTAAACTTCCAACAGTCACACTTTCAAATCCATAAGTATTACCTTCGACATAGCCACTGAAATTATCAGTACTATATCCTACTTTATCTAAAATATCTTCCTTTACATTTTTTGTCTCTTCCGCATAAGATGTAATAACTACATCAGCTGGTGTCCCATAAACTAAATCATTTTTCAAACTTACATTAATACTCCAAGCTGACGAAAAAATAGTAATTGTAAAAAATAAAAGTAAACAAATAATACTCATTGAAAACACTGCCGTGTTAACCTTACTATTTATCTGTCTTAAAGTAAATATATTTAAACCTTTTAAATATATTTTTTTATTACTTTGAACTAACTTCAAAATAAAACCAGAAATACCAAAAAATAGTAAAAATGTTCCAATAATCCCAAGTAATATAGAAAGTCCAAATAAATCTAAACTATCAAGTCTTTGAGTAGCTAAATAATAAGCATAACCAAGTATTCCAACCGCAATCATAAATAACAATACTGAAATAGTTAAATTACGTATTTTAATTTTTTCACCTTTTTTAGAAGCTGTAAGTAAATCAATTAATTTATATTTAGTAACGGCAAACACATTAAATATCATAACTATTACATAAATAATTGCATAATAAATAATAGTCTTAAACATAGCCCCTTTTGAAAAGACAAATTCAAAACGCGACATATCAGCTTCAAAAAGTTTAGCTACCACAATACTCATAAACTGTGAAGCAATTATTCCTAAAATAAGTCCTACAGCAAGTGAAATTAAACCTATTATTACCGTTTCCATTAAAAGAATTTTTGAAACTTGTCTCTTACCCATACCTAAAGTAAAATAAATACCAAATTCCTTTTTTCTCCTTTTAATCAAAAACCTGCTCGCATAAATAACTAAAAATCCTAATATAATAGCCACTAAAACAGAAACTCCGCTTAAAAATTCATTCATAAGTGCGATAATCTCTTTTTCAGCTACCGTTAACTTTAACATGGCTTCCTGACTATCTAATGCATTAAATACATAAAATATTGCCACACCAAGTACCAAAGTTAAAAAGTATATTGCATAATCTTTAAAACTTTTTTTAATATTCTTAATAGATAACTTAAAGAGCATCATTCATATCCCCTCCAAGTAAAGTGACAACATCAATTATCTTATCAAAAAACTCTTTTCTAGAATCATTCCCCCTAATTAATTCATTAAAAATTTTTCCATCTTTAATAAAATATATCTTAGAGCAGTAACTCGCTGTAAAAGCATCATGTGTAACCATCAAAATAGTTGCTTTTAAATTATTATTAAGTTCACCTAACTTTTCAAGTAACATTCTACTACTTTTACTATCCAAAGCTCCCGTTGGCTCATCTGCTAAAATTAATTTAGGATTCGTAATAATCGCTCTAGCCGAGGCAACTCTTTGCTTCTCACCACCACTCATCTGATAAGGATATTTATTTAAAACATGGGTAATATTAAGTGTTTTAGCTACATCCTTAATCTTACTATCAATCTCTTTTGGTTTTCTACCCTGAATAGTTAAAGCAAGAGCGATATTCTCATAACCCGTCAAAGTGTCAAGTAAATTAAAATCTTGAAAAATAAAACCTAAATCTTCTCTTCTAAATTTGTTTAACTTATCACCCTTAAGTTCTGTCACATCTACTCCATTAATTAAAATATGACCACTAGTTACTTTATCAATTGTTGAAATGCAGTTTAATAAAGTTGTTTTACCAGAGCCAGAAGCTCCCATAATTCCAACAAATTCACCTTCTAAAACATCAAATGAAATATTATCGATCGCCTTAGTTAAATTAAAGCGATTTCCATAATACTTCTCAACATTAGAAACTTTCAAAATTTTATCCATTTTTCCCACCTCTGCCACTAATTATACTCACATGCTTTTTATATAACAATTTATTAACCTTACAATTTCTTACACTTTTGTAAGAAAAAAACTCCCTAAAGAGTTTCATAATACTTTATGCCTTTAGATGTAACTGTATAGTCTTTGCCCTCTTTTTCAATTAACCTATATTCAAGCAACTTATCCAAAGCTATAATCCATAAATTATTAACTTCTTCACTCGCATCCAGTTTAACTTCATAATCCCCAGCTACAATTTTCTTCTTACTTTTAGAAAGTTCTTTATTGCCTTTTATGGCTTCTTTAAGTAACATAGTACTTTTTTCATTTAATTTTATCTTTTTATCTATATTATCCAAAGAAAAAACAAAGTCCATATCATCAACCTTAAAACTTAAAACATCATTTTCATTTCTATTACTCTTTACTTTTAAACCCATTTTTTTCATCTCCTATCATTTTATCGGTAAAAGAACCAAGTGGAAACACAATCTTTAATGTCGTCCCTTCACCTTCCGTACTGGTGGTCAAAACATTGTTACCTAAAGCTAAACATAATTTTTTTACTAAATAAAGTCCCATACCAGTCGAATTATATTTACTTCTACCATTCTCCCCAGTAAAACCTTTATCAAATACTCTAGGTAAATCTTTAGAATTAATACCTATCCCATTATCACGAATAATCAAACTAATACTTTCTTTATCACTTTCTGAGTATATCTCTATTAGTGGATTATCCTCTACATATTTAATACTATTAACAATAATCTGATTAATAATAAATTCCATCCATTTACTATCCGTCCTAACTAAAACATCTAAATCATGCATATTTAAACAAATACTTTTTTCTAAAAAACTATTTTTATTTCTAACAATCACCTTATTTACTATATCACTTAACTTACATTTTTTAATCATATAATCTTTCTCCGGCATTTGACTTCGTGCATAAAATAAAATCATTTCAATAAAACTATCAATTTTTTTAGCCTCTTCATTAATACTATTTGTAATTTTATTTTTATTATTTTCACAAATCAAATTAATGGCCGAAAGTGGTGTTTTAATCTCATGAACCCAAAGTTCCATAAATTCTTGAAACTCTTCTTGTATAAACTTATATTTATTTATCTGTTCTATCTTATATTTATCAGTCTCTCTTAAAACATCTAATAAAATTTTACCCTCTATAAAACAAGTATCATCCATCATCTCATGTATAAGTATTTTATTATCAATATTATTCAAAATATTATATAAATTATCATAAAATTTTTTCTTCTGGTAAAATCTATAAAAAAACATAAATAAACCTAAAATAATTAATAAAAATAAAACCATCATAATACCCGTATAAAAAACTCTAAACACCAGCAAAATACATATAATCAAAATAATTACCACAAAATATACAAAAATTAAAGGAATTCTCTCTTTAAAATAATCTATAAACTTCATAATATGATATAACCCCATCCTCTTCTAGTTTCAATAACATTATTAAAACCCACTTCCTCTAATTTCTTGCGTAATCTCGTAATATTAACTGTTAAAGTATTATCATCCACAAACATTTCACTATCCCATAAGTGGCTTATTAAATCATCTCGGGATACAACCTTACCTCTATTTTCAAGTAAATAACTCAAAATAGAAAGTTCATTTTTAGTAAGTAAAACATTTTCATCATTATATTCAATAATTCCTTTAGATAAATTAACCTTCATTCCCTCATATTCCAAAACATAACTAACATCTGGTTTACTTCTTTTTAAAACAGCTTCCATATGCGCTAGTAAAATCTGCAAATTATAAGGTTTAGTTATAAAATCATCCGCTCCATAATTCATACATATAAGTTCATCCATCTCACTATTTCTACTTGTCACAATAATAATTGGTGTCTTTTTCTCTTTTCTAATTTCTTTACATAAATGCATCCCATTAATTCCCGGTATATTAATATCCATTAAAATTAAATCGGCATCCATCTTCAAAATATCAGCTAATGTATTTTCAAATTTATCTATAATCAAAACTTCATATCCATTATTTTTTAAAAAACTAGAAAGCTCTTCTCTAATTTTAATTTCATCTTCAATAATTAATATTTTCTGCATGATTAATCACCTTTTTTAGTATATCATAAAATTACTTGATTTACATATACTAGTACTGGTGATAATAATGAAAAATTTAATTAAAAATATTTTAATTCCGGTAATCATGGGAGGAATAGTAGGTTTAATTATTAGTCCATTTATGAATTACCAAAACTTAAATAAACCACCACTATCTCCTCCAGGAATAGTATTTCCAATTGTTTGGACTATCCTATATATCATAATGGGTTATAGCTTTTATAAGCAAAAAGAGCAAAATAAAACCATTTACTATACTCAGTTAATCGTAAACGGTCTTTGGTCAATCATCTTCTTTATATTTAAATGGTATCTATTAGCTTTTATATGGATTATTTTATTAATAATATTAGTAATAATCATGATTTATAAATTTTACAAAGAAAACAAATTATCTGGTTTAATAAATATTCCATATTTAATATGGTTATTTTTCGCCTTATATCTTTCCTTTGGTGTATATTTACTAAACGAACAAAATGCCAAAATAAATTTTGACATTAGCTTACCTCACGGTAAGCTTTTTCTACTTCACAGAAACCTAAGGCT
>CALVRK010000020.1 GCA_944358565.1 uncultured Bacilli bacterium | reverse complement strand
AGTTAAATCTAAATTGTGGCTTTTTAAAACTTCTTCTACTTTTTCTAAATTATATCCTTTTAAATTATTTTTTAGTGTTTTTCTTTTTTGTTTAAAAGAATCTCTAACTAATTTAAAGAAAATTTGTTCATTATCGACTTTGACTTTATTTTCTTTTTTGGTAAAAGCAACGACAATACTATCAACATTTGGTTTTGGAATAAAGACATTTTTACTAACATCTAAAAGTTTTTCCACAGTATAGTAATAATTCAAAAAAATCGAAAGTGAATTATATTCTTTAGTGTTTGGTTTTGCTTTAAACCTATCACCAACTTCTTTTTGAACCATAACAACTATTTTATCGATATTTAATTTATCTTCGATTAGTTTAATTATTATTGGGGTTGTAATATAGTAGGGAAGGTTAGCCACAACATATGTTTTTTTATAATTATATTTTTTTAAATCATCTTCAACATTTCGTTTTAAAAAATCTTCATAAATAATAGTAGTATTATTTAGACTATGTTTTTCTAATATTGGTTTTAAAGTTTTATCTATTTCATAAGCAAGAACATGACCTGAAACATAATCTAATTCAGTTGTTAATGATCCGGCACCTCGACCTATTTCAATTACTAAAGTATCTTTATCAATATTTGATTTAGAAATTATACTGTGGATAATATTTTTGTCCACAATAAAGTTCTGACCAAATTTCTTTTTAAAGTTAAAATTTTCCTTATTAAGTTCTTCTGTCATTTTTTTAGGAGAATATTCCATATACAAAACCTCCAATATCATTATACTAAAAAAAACTAGGGTTAGCTAGTTTTTGGGTAAGGTAATAGTAAAAGTGGTTTCTTCGTTTTCACTTTTAACAGTTATGGTTCCATTATGTAATTTGATTATTTCCTGGGCAATGGCTAAACCAAGTCCAGAACCGCCTAATTTAGTGTTTCTAGCGTAATCGACTCGATAAAATTTATCGAATAATTTCTCTAACTCTTCTTGGGTTAGAGTTTTACTTTTATTAGATATGGTTATGATTAGGTCCTTATCTTCTTTTAAGTCAATATTAATTGGACTATTTTCATAGCTATAACTTATGGCATTTTTAATTAGATTATTGAAAACTCGAGCTATTTTAATAGAGTCAGCTTCGATAAATATATCTTTTTGGGTGGAAAAGTTAATTTCTTTATTTTGTTCTTTTAAAATAGGGTAGAATTCATCAATTACTTGATTGATTAATAAAGTTAAATTTAGTTTTTCTTTTTTAATAGTTAAAGTTTCAGAATTATATTTAGTTATTTCAAATAGTTCGTTGATAAGTTCTTCTAGTTTATTTGATTTTTCTAAAGCTATTTTGATAAATTTGTTTTTTTGTTTAGTACTTAAGTTTTTTTCTTCATCTAAAAGAGATAAATAACCGATAATAGAGGTTAGGGGAGTTTTAAGATCGTGGGCGAGATAGACAATCAAATCGTTTTTCTTTTGCTCATTTTCTTTTGCTAAACGTTCATTAAATAAAGCTTCTTTTTTTATTTGATTCATTGTTTCTTCGGCTTCTTTTAATTCGTCTGGAAGTTTTATTTGTTCATCAGTTTTAGTAATTAGTTTACGACTTTCAGAAACTAGTGCATCGATATAAGATAATGATTTCATTAAGGTTATTGTAAATATAATTATAAAACCTATAAACCATATTATGAGTAAGAAAAATCCTTGGTAAAATATTCCAGTAAGTAAAACATATAATGGGTCATCAGGGTACCATGTTATACTAGAACATAAGTGGTAACCCACTATATAAAAAATGATAAAACAAATTGTATATAAAACAGTGACTTTAAATAATCTTTTTAAAAATTTAAAGGTTAATTCTTTTCCATATTTATTTTTCAATTTGATAACCTACTCCCCATATTGTATTTATATATTTTATTTTATCATTTTCACCTAGTTTTTCTCTTAAATGACGGATGTGAACCATGATAGTGGCACTACTTGTCTGAAGGTAAGGTTCATGCCATACTTCTTCAAATAATTTTTCAGTTGTTACCACTTTATTTTCGTTTTTGGCTAATAAATAGAGTATAGAAAATTCAGTTGGGGTTAATGGTATTTTTTGACCATTTTTTAAACATTCATGTTTATCTTTATCTAAAACTAAATCTTTAATAGCAATTATTTTATTTTGATTTTGATTATAGCTTTTATATCTTCTTAGTTGGGCTTTAACTCTAGCTATGAGTTCTAAGGGCATGAATGGTTTAGTTATATAATCATCAGCTCCAATATTTAAACCTTTAATTTTATCAGCATCAGTGATTTTGGCAGTAACCATGATTATAGGAAAGTTATGTTTTTTTCTTATGGTTTGGCATAAGGTAAAACCATCAATACCAGGCATCATAATATCTAAAATAGCTAAATCTATTTTTCTTTGTTCAATTATTTTTAAGGCTTTTTCACTACTGTATGTTTTGTAGACATTATAACCTTCATTTTTTAAATATAGTTCGATTAAATCAGCAATTTCTATTTCATCATCGACAACTAGTACATTCATACATTTCCTCCTAAATATTCTTCTAAGGTTAGGTTTTTATTAGTTATGTCTTTGGCGGCTTTTTTACCGACATAGCGGTAGTGCCATGGCTCATAATCTATTTTAGTTATTTCATATTTATCCTCTGGATATCTTAAAATAAAACCATATTTATAGGCATTATTTTTTAGCCACTTCCACATTTTTTCATTTTCATCATAATGTCCTTCGCTACTAAAGTCAATAGCTAGACCTGTTTCATGTTCAGAGTAACCTGGAACTTGAACGGTTAATTTTGTTTGTTCATAGGCTTTTTCTTTAGTGTATCCTTCGTTTTCATAAGCTTTCATTTTACTTTCAAATATTTGAGTTTGCTCATCTTTAGAGCGATAGGCATTATTTATTTTTAAGGTTACATTGTCATCTAAAGCAGCATTATACATATCTACTAAATCATTATATATTGTATCAGCTACTTGATAGCCATCAAAAGAAACTAAATTTAGGTTAACATTATCTGGAAAAGCGTTTTCACTATTAACTAATATTAGAGGATTAATTTCACTGATTGGATCAACTGACGAATAAACATACGGTTTTTGAAGATAGTAAACTAGATATATAAGTAACACACCAATAATTAAAGCTAAAATTTTTTTCATAAATATCACCTCTAAGGCAATATTAATTCAAAACATTTTAATTATAAGGCTTTTTAATTATTTATTAAGGTATTTTAAGAAAATATTAAGAAAAAAGATGAGGTTTTACCAACCCCATCTTTGGACGCTATATTTAACGTTAGAACTTGTAGATAAATGAATTGCAGGGTCTGTTTCGGTTACATAGGCTAAATCCATATGAACTATACCACTTTCCCAAGCATTTTTCATTGCTCCACCAGTATCTAAAACGATAGCGTTGAAGGTGCCTAAGTTTGGATTATCTACTTTGATAATAGTTCCACATGGGAATTTATCTAAAGCAGCTGCTATAATTCTAACTTCACCATATTCGTCATCATTATAAGTCATACCATCTCTAGTTAAACTATAATAACTTCCGTTTTTGGTTTTACAAGCTAGAGTTCCAGCTCCAGAGCACCCTGCGCAGTCAGCACCATAACCTGTCATTTTACCTACATAATCGGCTTTGTCACCAGTTCCAATTTCGATTTCTGCATTTTTTGGACTTTCGATGATTTGTTCATTATTTTCTTCATCGATGTATGCTAGTCCTGTATGCCCCTCTTCTTTTGTAATAGTTACACCGGTAGGGATTTTACTGTTATAAGTTTTGACTGTATCATATTCTAGGACTTTTGTTAAAGCCACAGAATTTTTAGTCTGGTTTAAATTTTTTACTTCAAATTTCGTTTCTGAAATTAGGTTACCAGATGTGATTAACCCTGTGATAGTTAGTAGACTTATTAATAGTGGTACTACTAAATATCGCAGGTGATCTTTCTTCATATTTCACCTCATATTTCAAAATTGAAACCATTTAAAGTATACCATATTTATATCTTTAAGTCAAACTGGCGACAAGCCGTTTGCGTTGTAATTTCAAGGATTTTTGTGTATTCTATACCCGTTAACTGGGATATTTTGGCAGCGACATATTTAATATTTACTGGTTCGTTTTTATGCCCTCTTAAAGGCTCTGGAGTTAGATATGGACTATCGGTTTCTAAGACAAAATTATGAATATCTAAGGTGGAAACTATTTCTTTTAGTTTCTTTTCATTTTTAAAGGTTAGAACACCTCCTATACCAAGAGTTACACCTAACTTAATAAATCTTTCAGCCATTTCTAGACTACCACTAAAGCAGTGCATATTACATTTTGTATCTTTTTGTTTGTACTGCTTTACTATATTATATGTATCTTCTATGGCATCTCGACTATGAATGACTATGGTTTTATGATATTTGTTTGCGAGATTGATCTGTTTTATGAATAATTTTTGTTGCTTTTCTTTATTTTCTTTAGTGTAGTGATAGTCTAATCCGATTTCTCCAACACCAACGATTTTAGGATGAGTTAAGGATTTTTCAACATTTTTTAAATCTTGTTCAGTGTAGGTGTCGGCAAATTCCGGATGAATACCGATAGTACCATAGATATTATTATGGGTTTCACAGAGATTAATTATTTCTTCAATATCCTGTGGACTAGCAGTACTTACTATCATTATATTGTTTTCCATATGTTTTATGATTTCTTCTGGATTATCATAATCTTCTTTACTTATATGACAGTGTGTGTCGATTATCATTTTTCATCACCTTGTTTATTATAACATTTTTATAAAGAAAAGGCTTATTATAATCCTTTTCTAGTTTATTTTTTCCAATTATAATATGTATCGATAAATCTATCTAACTTTTTTATTTTAATTTTATTTTCTTTGACTTCTTTACGATATTTTATGCTATTAAAATTTACTTTTAATGCCTTTCTATTAATAAAACAGTAAAGTATTAAGAAAAATGGTAATGTATTATAAAATGTTTTGGTAGAACTATTAATTAATACAAATTTACAAATAACCACTAGTACTGGTCCACTAAAAATAAAAATTAAAAATTGGTCAAATTCTAAATATGTTCCATATTGTTTTTGAAGTTCTTCTTTTTTATCTAAAATATTTAAATAATCGGTGTAAAGTAACCTTGAACATTCTGATTTAATAAGTCTCATTTCAAGTGTGCTGTTTAATACAAAAGGTAGCTGATTATAGTCAAAATCGGACTGGGATGCAATATCAACTTCATTAATATAATTATCAACTAACTCTTCAAGATGTTTACAAAGCATTATTATTTTTTCATTTTGAGGATATTTAATAATTATGCCTTTTATTCTATTTATTTTATCTAAAACATATTTACCTGTTGTGACAATACCATTTAAAACGCGAGAATCTATTTTTTGATATTGTTTGCTTTCATTCATATATTTTAATAAATCGTCTATAATGGTTGATTTTATGTTACTTTTTAAATATTTATCTGAAAATTGATTTACTTTTTCTTGCCACGTATCTAATAAAGATAGAGCGCTAATATTTCCATCATTAACACTATCAATAATGTTATTAAGTTCACTATATAAGACATCTGCTTCGACTTCTAATTCAAACTTTTTAATATATACATTATAATAATCATCTTTGTAAAAATCGAAATCATCATTTTCATTATTTGTAGATTTATTTTGAGTTACATTATTCACGCTATCATACATTCTTCGTTTTTTTGAATTAACAAGTGTATCATATGCTATATTAATGGCTTTTATTTTTTCTTCAGCATCTTCGCCTTTATAAACATCTGGATGGTACTTTTTTACTAATTTCAAATAAGCTTTTCTTATTCCTTCTACAGTTTCATTTGAAGAAACGCCTAATATTTCATAATAATTCATATTTTGAACATTCATAAATTTTTCTCCTCTTTAATTTGCTTTTTATTATAACAATAAATTTAAAGTTGTCAAACAAAAAGAAGAACTATTTAAGTCCCTCTTTGTGTTCAGTTTTCTTGATATAGATAAATCTAATGAAGCAAGTAATCATAAATAATAGATAGGCTAAATCTAGATAGTTAAATTTATTTATAATATTTATACTCAAGTAAATTATTATTAAAACAAACATCACACCAATACCACTAATATGTTTGGTCATGTTTATCCCTCTCTAATATTTATTCGTCCTCTTTAAGGATAACACATGGTTTATTTAATAGGCAAGGTTTTATAGAAGTTTTTTAACGACAATTTACAACAATTTACGTTAATTTTGTAATTTTTTAGCAAAATCATCTTTATCTATTCTAGCAAATAAAATTTCTGGTTTATTTAATTTAATACCTGGATCCATACCTTCAAAGGTTTTAGTAGATTCTACTGAACGGTTTTGGGTATTTAATTGCTTGAATATTTTATCAGCAGTTTCTGGTAAGAAAGCAGCTAAATAAACACCACAAATTCTAATGGTTTCAAGTAAGTTATATAAAACTGTTTGCAATCTTGCTTGTTTAGTTTCGTCTTTAGCTAAAAGCCATGGGGTTGTTTCATCGATGTATTTATTGCTTTTTCGGCATAATTCAATTATTTCTTCAATGGCTTCGGCTACTTTTAAATCATTCATCTTAGTTTCAATTCTATCACCTAAGGTTTTAGCGCTTTCGATTAAATCTTTGTCAATATCTTCAAAGGCTGTCGGTTTGAAGACTTCGCCATCAAAGTATTTATGTGACATACTAATGGTTCTATTTACTAAGTTACCTAAAGTGTTGGCAAGGTCAGAATTAACTCTATCGATTATTAATTCATAACCAATATTTCCATCATATCCATAAGGAATTTCGTGCAAGACATAGTATCTTATGGCATCTGTTCCAAATAGGTTAGCTAAATCGTCAGCGTATAAAACATTACCTTTTGATTTACTCATTTTATCACTATCTGATGATAATATCCAAGGATGACCAAAGATACATTTTGGCATTGGTAAGTCTAAGGCTTTTAATATTACTGGCCAGTAGATTGTATGGAATCTTAAAATGTCTTTACCAATGATATGAACATCGGCTGGCCAATATTTTTTAAATTCTTCGGTAGATTCATCTGGGTCATAGCCTATAAATGTTATATAGTTTACTAAGGCGTCTAGCCAAACATAGATGACGTGTTTATCATCGAATGGAACTTTAATACCCCAATCAAATGAAGTTCTTGAGATACATAAATCCTCGACACCTGGTTTTATAAAGTTATTCATTATTTCATTTTTCCTACTTTCAGGTATTATGAAGTTTGGATGAGCTACAATGTATTCTTCGAGCCATTTATTGTATTTACTTAAGTTTAGAAAATAAGCTTCTTCACTTGTTTTATGGACTTCTCTTCCACAGTCTGGACATTTACCATCAACTAATTCTTTTTCGGTAAAAAATGATTCACAAGGCGTGCAGTATAGTCCTTCATATTTTCCTTTATAGATATCACCTTGGTCATATAATTTTTTAAATATTTTAGCAACAATTTCTTCATGATGGGGATTAGTTGTTCTGACAAATTTATCATAACTAATATTCATGATGTCATCAATTCTTCTTACTTCTAGTGATACCTCATCAACATATTCTTGTGGGCTTTTGCCTGCTTCTTTAGCTTTATTTTGAACTTTTTCACCGTGTTCATCGGTACCAGTTGTGAATATTACATCATAGCCCATTATTCTTTTATATCTAGCAATTGCATCTGTTAAAATTCCTTCATAGGTATTTCCAATATGTGGTTTTGATGATGCGTAAAAAATAGATGTTGTTATATAAAATTTTGGTTTCATAATTTATTCCTCCTTTAATTTGTACTTCCCATACCGCCTTTACGAACACTTTTTATTTGTGTTTCATCATCGACAGTTAAATATTTTATAAATATGCCCTGAGCAAATCTGTCACCAGCTTTTAAATTTAATGTTTCTTTTCCTTCATTTTGAATGGCAATGAAGATATGCCCTTCGTTATTTTCATTATTATAATAATCGCTATCGATAATACCCGTTCCGTTACATAATCTTAAATTATATTTAAAGCCTAAACTACTTCTAATATATAGCATTAAGACTTCACCTTGATTCATACTAGCTTTGATAGCGGTTGGAACTATTTTTATTTCACTTGGTTTTAAAATTAAATCTTCTAAAAGATGAAAATCATAACCTGCACTATTTTGTGTTGCTCTTTTTGGCATTATTATATTATTATAGTCTTTTTCGGTTAATTTTGTATCTTTTATAAATTGTTCTAATGATATTTTTTCAAATTTTCGCATTTTTACCTCCTTACACAAAAAAACATCCTTAGAATAAGGACGTTTTGAACGTGGTACCACCTTAATTTATAAGCATAGCTTACCTTTAGACATATAACGGATGTAAACCGTTCTAGCCTACATATCGACTAGACTGCTAGAGAACCATTCGGAGTAGTCACCTTGTTTATTTCCACCAACCATAAACTCTCTATAAAGTTACCTACTTTTCTTTCTTTCAGCGCATTTATTGGTTACATTATAGCATGTTTTTTTTTATGATTCAATATGTTTGGCCAAAACTTTTGATAGGAGGTTTATAGATTCTATATTACAGCTATTTAATTCTTTTTTACTTATAACGATAATTGATCCAACTGCATCACCACTGGAAATAATAGGACTTATAAAAATATTTTCGTTTTCACTTTTATCTTTAGTTAGGTTTATGGATTTATCTTTTAAAATAACTGTTTTACGATCATTTATGTGTTTTAAAATAGTTTCACTTATTTCTTCGTTTAAATATTTCTTTTTAAGTGAGCCAGATATACTTATGAATTTATCGGTATCAGATATTAAGACATTAGATTTTAAAGTACTATTTAAGGTTTCAGTAATAGTATCACTTAATTCTCGCATATTACCAAGTTCAGAGTATTTTTTTAAAACGATGGTATCATCATTAATAAATATTTCTAAATTTTCACCATTTTTAATATGAAGTGTTTTTCTGATTTCTTTGGGAACGACAATACGTCCTAGTTCGTCAATTCTTCTTACGATTCCAGCTAATTTCATTTTTTCCCCTCTTTCTAGGTGTTAGTATGTACTTAAATATGTGATTTATACTTTAAATATAAAGAAAAAAATGTTATAATTTACGTTGTAAAGGAGGAGATTTACTTGAGTAAAGTTTTAGTTTTTGGGCACCAAAAGCCAGATACTGATAGTGTAACTTCGGCTATTGTTTTATCTTATTTAAAGAATCAATTAGGTATGGATACAGAACCTAGAGTTTTAGGGGATTTAAATAACGAAACAAAGTTTGCTTTAGATTATTTTAAATTTGATAGTCCTAAATACTTAAATGATGTAAGATTACAAGTTAAAGATGTCGATTATACTAAAGATTGTTTTTTACATGAAAATGATTCAATTTTTAAAGGTTACAAATACATGAATGAAACTAACATTGGAACAATTCCAGTTATTGATAATGAAGGTAAGTACAAAGGTGCGGTTTCAATGAAGGATGTGGCTAGTAACTTAATTAATAATGATTTAAGAAAGATTGATACTTCTTATGATAATTTACTTGAGGCTTTAAATGGTAAAGAAATTTTAAGATTCGATAAGGAAATTAAAGGAAATATTATTTCACCAAGTTATAGAAGTACAACTTTTAAAGAGAATATTAAGATTGATAAAGAGAGTGTTTTAATTACTGGTGATCGTCATAGTATTATCGAATATGCGGTTGAAAATAGTGCTTCTATAATTATTTTAACTAATGGGGTTAAAATGAAGAAGGAACACTTAGAATTAGCTAAGAAAAATCATGTCGATGTTATTAGTACTAAACACGATGGTTTAACAACAGCAAATTTAGTTGTATTAAGTAACTATATTAAAAATAAAATGAAGACTAAAGAAATTGTTTATATTAATGAAAATGATGCTTTAGGAGAAGTTTTAGATTTAGCTAATAAGAAAAAATACAGTAATTATCCAGTTGTTGATAACGATGGCAAATGTTTAGGAGTATTTAGAGTTAGTATGGCATATAGCCGTCATCCTAAACAAGTTATCTTAGTTGATCATAATGAAAAAGAGCAGAGTGTTATTGGATTAGATGAAGCTGAAATTATTGAGATTGTCGATCATCATAAAATTGGTAATATTGGTACTAATATGCCAATTAATTTTAGAAATATGCCACTTGGATGTACTGAGACAATTTTATATTTAATGTTTAAAGAGCATAATGTTAAAATTCCTAAGAAGTATGCAGGATTAATGATGTCAGGAATTATTTCTGATACATTACTTTTAACTTCACCAACAACAACTGAAGTTGATAAAGAGGCTTTAGAAGAGTTAAGTAAGATTGCGGGAGTTAATTATAGAGAATATGGTATGGAAATGTTTAAAGCCGGTTCTTCTATGAAAGGTAAAACCATTTCAGAAATTATTCATGGGGACTTTAAAAACTTTGTTGTAGATAATCAAAAATTAGGTATTGGTCAAGTATCAACTATGAGCACTGATGAAATTTTAAGTAAAAAAGATGAATTTATAGGTGAATTAAATGAGGAAGCTTCAGAAGGTTATACAGCAATTGCTTTATTTGTGACTAATATAATAAAAAATGGTTCTTATATATTCTTTAATGATAAAGCAAAAGAGATATTTGCAAATTCATTTGGAATAGAAGATATTAAGCAAGGACATTTTTTTGAAGGATTAGTGTCTCGTAAAAAGCAAATTGTTCCAAAACTTATGAATTATATGGACAATTAATACATTTAAAAAGTGATTCTTTAAACTAGAATCACTTTTATTTTATATAGATTTATCGTATGGTAAATCTTTTTTGTTTTTCTTTATTATGTGAATAGAGATTAACTACCGCATATACTAAAGCACATCCACTAATAATATATAAACTATCCGAAGTCACTTTATCTTGAGTAGTGGCAAGACCCGTTATAAATGTAGTTGGAGCTGTAAAAAGAGCTATTTTTACATCTGTTGTGAATAATTTAATATTTCTTTTGGCTTTATATTTATCAAATTCTCTACCCATAGTTCTATTTAGATTAATATTTACTTCTTTTGTATATTTCGATTTAATGGGTATCCCCTTCTTTCTTTTTTTTGCGGTAATATATTATCAACTTTATTATCTTATGTCAAGTTTTTATTTATGTGTTTTAGAATGTTTTTCTGTTTTTATATTAAATGTTTGATAGATTTTAGGTATAAATCTGACATTTTTACGATTTGATTTATATGCTTCTACACACATAATTTCAGTTTTAAATTTATCTGGTATGTATTTAAAATTACTCTTAGGGTTAGCTAAAAAGGCTATTTCGCACATTTCTTTTGTTTTTAGGTGCTCTGGAATATATTTTAAAGTAGTAGCTAGATAATAACTTAAAGCAAGAAGACATAATTCTAAACTACGATATTCTTCAAGTATTTCTGACAAATGATTTTGAGCATCAATCGTTATTAAAGTTTCTTCGTAATTTAATCTAAGTCTTTGAATAACAAAGGAAAATAATTTCCAAAAGTTGACATCTTTATAATCAATATATTCATTAGGCATTTGATACCAAAGTGTTGGCTTATCGTATATTTTGTTATACTATAGAATTTTTTCTTTTTCGTAATTATTCATTACTATTCTCCTTTTTAGTTGATTTTTTTAAAATGTTTAAAAAATCTAATAAATAACACACAAAATGTTTATCTAATTTAATGGTATCTAAAGTTATAACTAAACAACCAAATTTCATACTAAATCTGAACATTCTAGATAAGTTTGAGGTTTCAAAGAATAATGTTTCACCATCAATTTTATTAGTTAAGTCTTTATCAAGTATTATTTCAATTGAATTTTTAGTTTGCCTAATATTTTGGATATTTAGCTCTTGGGCTTCTTTTTCAAATAATTCTTCATGCATATAGATGATTAAATCTTCTGATAGTTTACCAAATCTATCTTCTAATTCTTGTTTTACTTCATTTAATGATTCATAGGAATTAATACTACAAATTTTCTTATGAATTTCAATTTTTAAGTCTTCATCACTAACAAAA
>CALVRK010000019.1 GCA_944358565.1 uncultured Bacilli bacterium | reverse complement strand
ATCAAAAACCAATCGTCAGAAAAGGCGATAAAGTTAAAGTAGGTGAGGTTATTGCTGATGGACCATCAACCGATCAAGGTGAAATGGCTTTAGGTAAAAACTTAACTATTGCCTTTGTCAACTATGACGGATATAACTATGAAGATGCTGTCATCTTAAACGAAAGATTAGTTAATGATGATGTTTTCACATCAATTCATATTAAAGATTACGAAATCGAATGTAGAGATACTAAATTAGGTGCCGAAGAGTTTACTAGAGATATTCCAAATGTTTCAGAAGAAGCTCGTAAAAACCTAGATGAAAACGGTATTATTAGAATTGGTACTGAAGTTAAAGACGATGATATCTTAGTAGGTAAAGTTACTCCTAAAGGAATGGCTGAACTTACTTCAGAAGAAAAATTATTACATGCAATCTTTGGTGAAAAAACAAGAGAAGTTAGAGATACATCTTTAAGAGTTCAACACGGTGGTGGTGGAATCGTTCACGATGTTCAAATCTTGACTAAAGAAGATAGCGATGACCTTCCAGCTGGTGTTAGTAAGAAAGTTAGAGTATATATCGCTCAAAAACGTAAAATTGGTGTTGGAGATAAAATCTCAGGTCGTCACGGAAACAAAGGTGTTGTTTCATTAGTCCTTCCTGAAGAAGATATGCCATATGATAAAAATGGCCGCACAGTTGATATCTTACTTAACCCACTAGGAGTTCCATCTCGTATGAATCTAGGACAAATCTTAGAATTACACCTAGGTATGGCCGCTAAAACATTAGGAATTCATGTTGCCACTCCAGTATTCGATGGAGCAACTAGAGATGAAATCGTTGACGCTTTAGAAGAAGCTGGATTAGATAAAGATGGTAAAATGTGGTTATATGATGGAAGAACTGGTGAAAGATTTGATAATAGAATCAGTGTCGGAGTTATGTACATGATTAAACTAGACCACATGGTTGATGATAAATTACATGCAAGATCTACAGGGCCTTATTCATTAGTAACTCAGCAACCTTTAGGTGGTAAAGCTCAATTTGGTGGTCAACGTTTTGGAGAAATGGAAGTTTGGGCATTATATGCTTATGGCGCTGCTCACATCTTACAAGAAATGATGACCGTTAAATCAGATGATGTAACTGGACGTGTAAAAGTTTATGAATCTTTAGTTAAAGGTGAAGATTTACCAAAACCAAGTGTTCCAGAAAGCTTTAGAGTCGTTATTAAAGAATTCCAAGCTTTAGGTCTAGATATTACTGTTTTAAACAAAGACGGAAAATATGTTGAACTTAAAGAATTAGAAGAAGCTGAAAAAGAAAGTTATGTTCCAGATAGTGATCTAGAAAGCGAAATTTTAAAAGAAAAAGCAGCTAACGAAAAACATGAAGAAAATATACCGACTGAATTAGAAAACGAATTAGATGAATTTGAAGAAAACGAAGATCAAGAACCAACGGATGAAGAATTAAAAAATTTGGAAGGGGAGGATAAATAATGGATGCAAATAGTTTTGAAGGAATAAGAATCGCCATTGCCTCACCAGAAAAAATTCGTTCATGGTCTTATGGTGAAGTTAAAAAAGCTGAAACCATGAACTATAGAACTTTAAAACCAGAACGTGACGGATTATTTTGTGAAAAAATATTCGGACCAACTAAAGACTTTGAATGTTCTTGCGGGAAATACAAAAGATTAAGATATAAAAATATCATTTGTGACCGCTGTGGTGTCGAAGTTACTAAATCTAAAGTCCGTCGTGAACGTATGGGTCATATTGAACTAGCCACACCAGTATCACATATCTGGTTCTTCAAAGGTGTACCATCAAGAATGGGGCTAGTTCTTGATATGTCTCCAAGAGATCTAGAAGAAGTATTATACTTTGTATCATATGTTGTTTTAGATCCAGGAGATACACCACTTGAAAAGAAGCAAACTATCAGCGATAAAGAATATAGAAGTTATTATGAAAAATACGGAAATACATTTAGAGTTGGTATGGGTGCAGAAGCCATTAAAGAATTATTAGAAGAAGTAGACTTACAAAAAGAAGTCGACGAAATCAAAAAAGAAATCGCAGAAATTAAAGATTCTTCTAGCCAAAAACGTGTTCGTTTAATTAAAAGATTAGATGTTCTAGATGCATTTTTAGAATCAGGAAATCGTCCTGAGTGGATGATCTTAACAGCTTTACCTGTTATCCCACCAGAGCTTAGACCAATGATTCAACTAGATGGTGGTAGATTTGCGACATCTGATTTAAACGATTTATATAGACGTGTTATTAACCGTAATAATAGATTAAAAAAATTAATTGATTTAGGCGCTCCTTCTATTATCATTCAAAACGAAAAGAGAATGTTACAAGAAGCTGTTGATGCTTTGTTTGATAACGGAAGACGTGGTAAAAATATTACCGGACCAGGTAATAGACCATTAAAATCATTATCAAGTATGTTAAAAGGTAAACAAGGTCGTTTCCGTCAAAACCTACTTGGTAAACGTGTTGATTATTCAGGCCGTTCAGTTATCGTTGTTGGACCATCACTTAAAATGTATGAGTGTGGTATTCCAAAAGAAATGGCTCTAGAATTATTTAAACCACATGTTATTCATGGACTCGTTTCTAAAGAAATAGCAAGCAATATTAAAGCAGCTAAAAGAATGATTGAAAATCAAGATGAACGTGTATGGGATATTGTTGAAGAAGTTATTAAAGAGCACCCAGTATTACTTAATAGAGCTCCAACGTTACACAGACTTGGTATTCAAGCATTTGAACCAAAATTAATTGAAGGTAAAGCTATTAGACTTCACCCATTAGTATGTCCAGCCTTCAATGCGGACTTCGATGGAGACCAAATGGCTGTTCATGTACCAATCAGTGAAGAAGCACAAGCTGAAGCAAGATTATTAATGTTAGGTGCGAATAACATCTTATCTCCAAAAGATGGTTCACCAATCGCTACTCCTGGTCAAGATATGGTTTTAGGTAACTATTATCTAACTATGGAAAAAGCCGGCTTAGAAGGAGAAGGTAGAGTATTTAGAAATACCGATGATGCTGTTATGGCTTACGAAAGAAGAGAAATTACGCTTCACACTCGTATTGCTTTACCAGTTAAATCATTTAAACATAAAATATTCCCAGACAAATACATGGATAAATATTTAGTAACAACACCTGGAAAAATCATTTTTAATGAAGTTTTCCCAGATACTTTCCAATATATAAATGATAGTAGTGTTGAAAATGCAGTTAAATGCACACCATCTAAATATTTTATCGATAAAGGTAAAAACATCAAAGAAGAAATTGAAAAAATGCCTTTAGTTAAAGCTTTAAATAAAGGTGCGATCGTCAGATTAATTGCTCAAATCTATAAACGTTATCACACAACTGAAACATCAGTTATGCTTGATGCTATCAAAGATTTAGGATTCAAATATTCAACTTTATCTGGAATTAGTATTTCAATCGATGATATAAAGGAAAGTCCAGTTAAAGGAGAAATTATCGATGAAGCTAACAAGAAAATTGAAACAATCACTAAACAGTTTAAACGTGGTTTAATCACTGATAAAGAAAGATATGATAATGTCATTCAAACTTGGTTTGATGCCAAAGCTAAAATATATGATGACTTAGATAAAAGATTAAAAGCTAACCCAGAATCTTCTATTACTATGATGATTGATTCTAAAGCCCGTGGTTCTATCGATCAGTACGGACAAATGGCTGGTATGCGTGGTATCATGAGTAAACCAAATGGAGATTATGTTGAAATTCCAATTTTATCTTCATTATCAGAAGGTGTTACCGTATCAGAATTCTTCACATCTACTCACGGAACCCGTAAAGGTGCCGTAGATACAGCCCTAAAAACAGCCGATGCCGGATATTTGACAAGAAGGTTAGTCGATGTTGTTCAAGATGTTATTGTTAAAGAAGACGACTGCGGAACTGAACAAGGCGTAGTTGTAGAAGCTTTCTATAATACAGATGGCACATTAATTGAATCATTAGAAGATAGAATAGTAGGAAGATATACTAATAAAAAAATCTTACATCCCGAAACTAAAGAAGTATTATTTGATAAAGATACATATATTACTGAACAAGTTGCCGAAAAAATTATTAAAGCAGGAATTACTAAAGTTCCAATTAGAAGCGTTTTAACTTGTAAAACAGACCATGGCGTATGCCGTAAGTGTTATGGACGTAACTTAGCTACTGGTTCAGAAGTTGAAATTGGTGAAGCTGTAGGTATTATGGCTGCTCAATCAATTGGAGAGCCTGGTACTCAACTTACCATGAGAAACTTCAATACTGGTGGAGTTGCTGGTGGAGACGATATCACTCAAGGTCTTCCACGTGTTACTGAAATATTTGAAGCCCGTAACCCTAAAGGTAAAGCTACCATCTCTGAAATCAATGGTGTTGTAACTAAGATTGAAGAAGATAATGGTACTTATAAAATATATGTTAAAAACGATGTTGAAACACGTGAGCACACTTCTAACTATGGCGCCAAACTTGCTGTCGAAAAAGGCGAAGAAGTAAAAGCTGGATGGAGACTTACTCACGGTGCTATTTCACCAAAAGAGTTATTAGTTGTAACAGACCCAATTACAGTTCAGCAATATATTCTATTCGAAATTCAAAAAGTATATCGTTCACAAGGTGTTGATATTTCTGATAAACACGTTGAAATTATGGCCCGTAGAATGATTTCTAAAATTAGAATTATCGATTCAGGAGATTCATTATTCTTACCAGGAACTATGGTAAATATTAATAAATTTACTGAAGAAAATAAAGGATTAATCTTAGAAGGTAAAAGACCAGCAACCGGAAAACCAGTATTACTTGGTATTACTAAAGCATCACTTGAAACTGAAAGTTTCTTATCAGCAGCTTCCTTCCAAGAGACAACTAGAATTTTAACTGATGCCGCTGTTCACGGAAAAGTTGACCATTTAAACGGATTAAAAGAAAACGTTATTATTGGTAAACTAATTCCAGCCGGTACTGGAGCTAAAAAATATCGTGAGGCCGAATATACTTTAGAAAACGAAATTTTAAACGAAGAGCCATTAGAGGCTCTAGAACAAGAACTAATGGATTAATTAGTTCTTTTAATTTAACATAATATGACAAAAGTGTATAATAAACAAAAATGAAAAAGAAGGGATTGAAATACATGGAAAACTTAAATAAAAATACAGAAAAACTTGCATCTCAACTAGACGATTAGGCATCAAAAAATTTTATTTAACAGGAGCTGGAAACTCATTAATGTCAGGATATTCTACTATTTTCAAAACTGTACCATTATTTAAGAGAAATACTAATTTAATGGCTATTTTTGCCAAACAAGATATAGAAGTTATTGCCACACATTTTGCTCGTAGTCAAAATAATAATGATGAGCACATCTATCATTATTTCCACACCAATATTAGTGAAAAAGAAATGTATAGATATAACCGAATCGATAACTTAAAACCTGATACTCCGGTAGTTAGTATGACTGAAGAAGAAATAGCGGAGTACTATCCAGAAAATCCAACTCCGAACCATCACTTTAAAGATTTAGTTTTAACCGAAGAAAATGGTAGAGCCAATGTTTTAGTATATATCGGCGCTACAGGATCATTCCTAGATAATATTACAAGAGGTGGATTTCCAAAAATCATAAGTGGTTTTAAACGGGATTTTACTTCAATATCTGCTACTTTAAAAGAAATTCAAAGTAGTAATCGTCACGACGAAACAAATACAGAGGTATATTTAGTAGGTATTCCAAGATATATAGGCACTCCAGTTACAGACATTTTAATCAATCGTCATTTAAAAGAAATAGCCAAAAACTATGCAAACGCAACTTATGTAGAGCCAATTAAAGCTAAACTATTTTATGGACTAAAAGCAGATGTTCATTTAAATGAGGAAGAATATTTATCTTTAAATAATTCTATAATAGAAAGTATTGATGATAATTATATAGCTGTCATGGCTAAAATTGAAATCGACCGTTTCTTATTTAAATTAAATGAAATTATTGAAATATCTACTATAGAGATAGTTGACCAAGCCGATGCTCATAAAATTGCCATTATGCATGAAGTAGCTCAAAAAAAACTTAGTGAGTATTTAGATCCGATTATTGATAAATATTTATCTATGATGAAAGCAGAAAATAAAGATACCCAAAAATTCTTGGAAGACATAAAAACTTATATTAACGAAAGACTCCCTTATGACTTTTATTATCTTGGTAAAGATAATATCAATAAATTTATTACTAGATAAGGAGAATATAATTATGGCTAAAGTTAGTATTATAATTCCTGTTTATAACGCCGAAAAATATATTGAAAATTGTCTTGATAGCATAATAGATCAATCTTTTAAAGATTATGAAGTCATATTAATTAACGATGGAAGTACTGATAATAGTTTAGATAAAATAGAAAAATATTCTTTAAATCGTAAAAACTTTCAACTATTTATAACCGATAATGGTGGAGCTGCTGCCGCTAGAAATGTCGGACTAGATGTTGCAACCGGAAAATATATAAAATTTATTGATGCGGATGATAGTTTATATTCTAATGCAAGCCTAGAAACTATGGTTTCTATAGCTGATGAATATAATTTAGATACTGTTATTGGCAAATATCATACTTATATTGACCTTTTAGGGTTAAAAATCAGACTTGGTGATGCAGGCAATACTTCAGTTTTATCTAAAGAAGGACTATATCAAATTAAAGAAAATAAATCAGTTCCTTTTAAAGAAATGCCAAATGTTGGTAACAAACTTTTTTCAAGAGAAATAATTGGCGACTTAAGATTTCCAAATAGATATAAATGGGAAGATTTAGCTTTAGTTCCTGCATTAATAGCTAGAAGCGAAAAATTTTTCTATATAAATAGACCAGTATACAGTTATAGAATAGGATTATATAACACCTCCGTCAAAGATGCCTTATTTGCTGATGATATATTTCAATTTTTTGAAGTTTTTGAAATGTTAAAAAACAATTTAGGTGATGTTGTTCAATTATACGAAGAAGAACTAAAAAAATTATATGCTGTGCACGGTTCCTTAAAGTATCTAATAAGTTCTTTATGGATAAATGTTACTCCAAATGAAAAAAGGAAAATTTTCAGGGACTACATAAATGTCATGGAACTTATGTATCCCACGTATAAAGATAATGAATTATATAGAGAATACCTTAGGTTACCATATTTAAAACTTTTAAAAAAACATGTTGATTTGTTAATTGGAAACTTTGAAAGAAAAAGCAACATAGATGAATTAAAACCAAGTATTGAAGCTGACCGGCAATTGATCAAAAGAAAAGCATCATAATAGATGTTTTTTCTTTATTTACACCTGCTACACTTTGTGTTATATTAAATATAGGAAAATAGAGGTGATATTTTGTCGGATATTTTATATATAGAAATCAATATTAATAACAAATATTATCGCATTAATGATAAAGATAAAATAAATAATATAATTAGAATAATAAGATATTGGCCTTCTAAAAGTTTTTCTAATCATATATTATATGGAGAAGAATATCAAATAAAGGTCACCACTAATAATAAAAACTCTGAATATATTGGCTGCGGCAAATACCCAAAAGGTTATATAGCCCTCAAAAATTTAATAGGTGATACCAATGATTGAATATTTAAAAAGAAAAATATCTCCGGAAATAACCCTTCGAACTTATTTGCCACAAATCACAGAAACATTTATCGAATATTATGGTGAAGAAAACAGAAAAATTATTGAGCAAAAATTTCAAAATATCCTTTTAATTTGTACACAAACCCCAAATGGCTTAAAAAATAAAATTTTTAATTTAAAAAAAGATTACAGCCAAGAATTAATAAAATCATTTTTTAATAAAATAAATCTTAGTTATACTGAAGAAAATATTAATAAAATTTTTGGAGATAATGAACCGGCCTTTGCTTATCCAAATCTTTTGCCCATAGAAAAATATAAAAGAATAATTAATGATGAAGACATGCCAATATATCTTAAAAATTCATTTATTAGAGATATAAAACCTCTTATAAATTTGTTTTACCCAAACGTAGAAGATATTGAAACATTTATTAAAACAAGCGATTCAACAGAACTTGATAAAATATATGCCATTTATCAAGATATAATAAATGAATATAATATCTTTAAAAAAGAAATCCAACCTTACATAGATTATTTAAATGAATGTAAAAAAATAAAAAAAGATCTAAAAAGAAAATATACTTTAGAATTGGCCGAAAAATTCCAAAATTGTTTTTCAGACAAAGAAATTCAAGATTTCAAAGAAAAGGGTTATTTAAGTAACAAAATGTTACTATATTTAGGTTATACTTTAGAAATTCCATCTATAATTGAAGCTTTTAGTAAAGAAAGCCAAAAAATTATTGATGATCCAAAATCAATTTCATGGCAAGTTACTTCAATTCTTAATGATCGGATTAATTTTTTTAAAGAAATGGGCTTAGATCTAGGTGACGAATATCAAAATTATCAAAATAACCATAAATGTCAAAAGATTATTCCAAGTCAAGATTTAATTAAAGATATTCGTAGCTTCAAAGAAGATTTAGAAATGAGAATGTATAATGATTATTTTACTTCAATTTTTGAATATAAAAAAACAAGAAACAAAATAGATTCTTTAGATTTATACCTTAAAGATGATGGATATAATGCTGGAACATTTTTATATGCTGGCACCTATGTAACACCTAATGTAAAAAAAGAAAATAATAGTTATATTCCTTTTTCTTTGGTTAATATCAACTTTGATAATATAGATGATTTTATGGACAAAAGAATAATTCATGAGTTAAATCACGTATACGAACTAGAGTTAATAAATGTAAGTAATGCAGGTGCCGATTACACTTGTGGATGGGAAAGCTTTCATGAATCAGCAACTCCTGAAAGTGATCTTTACCCACTATATGAAGATACTAAAAAAAGAGAATATGAACTTTTTAGTGAAATAATCAATGAAATAATTGCCCAAGAAATAACAGAAAAGTTGCATGAAAAAGGTATATATATTTTCTGTGATTCAAATAGCGCTAAAATAAAAGGTGGTACAGGCTATGAAAACACAAGATTTTTAGTGCAAACATTTTATGAAACATTTAAAAAAGAAATATTAGCTAGCCGGCGGGGAAATATGAATTATCTTTTTGAGGCCTGCGGTGAAGAAAACTTCAACAAGTTAAACGAATTATTTCATATATTTAAAGATAAATGGTTAGGCTTTAACTCAGTTAAATTATATGAAGATTTAAAAAACAAAGAAAATAATGAAAACACCAAAACTTTTTATGAAATTATTGATAAACGCGATGAAATATTAACTAGTATGTTAGAACATAAAAAAACAAATAATAAAAAAATAAGGCAATAATAAAAATGATTTCACAAGTGCGCGCCAACAGGTTATTTTATTCTTGCAATAATTAACACAAGGAGGTGTAAAATGAATAAAAGATTTTTTCTATGTGAAGGAAATCTAGTTTTATTAAAAAAACAAATGGGTCAAATATTTCAATATAGTTTTAAAGCCCGCATTTGGTATAGCGTTCCCGAACTTAAAGGTATAGAAAAGCATCCAGAATTATTTACCGAAATAAGTGAAGACGAAGCAAAAGATTATATCACAGCTGTAGAAAAAATGATTGATAATAACAAATCTTCTAAAACTAAATAATTAAATATATGTATCCAAATTATAAGTTCCAATTATTAATGGAACTTTTTCCTTTCATTAATTGCGCAAAATGTCAAATTATTGTATAATTAAACATAGTGTAGGGTGTGATAATTATGTATTTAAAATCTTTAAAAGCCCATGGCTTTAAATCTTTCGCTGATAAAACTAATTTGGAGTTTGAAAAAGGTATTAATGGTATTGTTGGGCCTAACGGATCAGGTAAAAGTAACGTCGTCGATGCCATTAGGTGGGTATTGGGCGAACAATCAGTAAAATCTTTAAGAGGTGACGGAACTATGACTGATGTCATTTTTTCTGGTAGTAAATCACGAAATGCCATGAATGTCGCTTCTGTATCCTTAACTTTTGAAAATTCTGATCATTATCTACCTTTAGATTATGATGAAGTTGAAATTAAAAGAAGAGTCTACAAAGATGGAACTAATGAGTATTTTTTAAATGGCGAAAGGGTAAGACTAAAAGATTTAACTAATTTATTATTGGATAGTGGAATTGCTAAAGAAAGTTTTAATATAATCTCTCAAGGTAAAATCGAAAGTATTATTTCTAGCAAACCGGCAGATAGGAGAATTATTTTCGAAGAAGCTTCAGGCGTTTTAAAATATAAACGTCGGAAAGAAGAGGCTATTAAAAAATTAGATAAAACCCATGATAATAAAAAAAGAATTAATGACATTTTAAAAGAGTTAGAAGATAGACTAAATCCTTTAAAAGAAGCTAGAGATAAAGCCTTAGAATATAAAGAGGTCAATAATAAATTAGAAAACTTAGAAATCGCTTTAATTACTGAAGATATTACAAATATTAACTTTGATTATCAAAGCAGTAAAGATAAAATTGATTCTTTAAATGAAGAAGTATTAAGATTAATGACAACCGGTAATCAAAGCGAAGCTAAAATAGAAAAATATAAAAGTGATATTGCTTCATTAGATGAACAAATAAAAGCTATGCAAGATAAAGTATTAGAATTAACCACCTTAGCTGAAAGATTAAATAGTAAAAAAGTTTTAATTCAAGAACGTCAGAAAAATAAAGTCAATGACTCTAAAATACATCAAAACATTTTAGATTTAAAAGAAAAAGAATTAACTATTAAAAATAATGTTGAAAAACTAAATGGTGATATCCACCATTTAGCTGAAGATTTAAATAAATTTAATAGTAAAATAAAAGAGGAAGAAATAACTCAAAACGATATTAAAAAAGATAAAAATAACTTAGAAATTAGATTAACTAACCTTATAAGAGAAAGCAATAATTTAGAATTTAAAATTGAAAATTTACAAAGAGAAATTGAAAATGGGGGAGCACTCCCACTTCCAGTAAAAAGCGTTTTAAATAATCCAAAACTAAGAGGTATTCATAACGCTTTGGGTAATTTAATTGAAACCGATGAAAAATATGCCTTAGCTATTACAACATCACTAGGATATAATACTAATAATATAATTGTCGACGATGAAAAATCGGCTAAAGAAGCAATTAATTATTTAAAAACTATTGGTAGGGCTACCTTTTTCCCATTAAACGTTATTAAACCAAAATATATTGATAACGAAGCTTTAAACAAAATTAAAGGTCATAATGGTTATATAGATATTGCTAGTAATCTCGTTAAATATAATTCTAAATATACAAATATTATTTTAAATCAACTAGGAAACATTATTGTTACTAAAGATATTGACTCAGCTACAAACATTAGTAAACTAATTAATAATCATTATAGAATTGTTACTTTAGATGGAGAGATCATTCATGTTGGCGGGTCTATGACTGGTGGTAAACAAAATAAAGCTCGTAATGTCATTAGTGATAAATACGAACTTGAAAATAATTTAAAACAAAAAGATCTCATTTTTTCTAAAATAAAAGAAATAGAAAACGAAATTAATGAAATAGACTATAATTTAAAAGCTACCGAAGATAAAATATATCTTTTAAATAAAGATAAATTATTAAAAGAAGAAGAATTAAATACTAAAAAAATTAAACTAAATAATTTACAATTAGAATTAGAACAAATAACCTTTGATATAAAGAGTAATAATAAACTATTAAATGGCGAATTATCTGATGAAGAAGAAGAAATATTAAATAAATATTATGCTGCCTTAAAAACTAAAACCAAAGCCGAACAAGAACTATCTTCTTTGAATAGAGAAAAACAAAATTTAAATGAAACATTAGAAGATTATGAAGCATCATTAAAGAAAGAAAACTCTTTATATTCATCTAAATCAAACGAATTAAAAGATTTAGAAATTAAAGCTAGTAGATTAGAAGTTAAATTAGATAATTTATTAAACACTTTAACAGAAAACTATAGTATGACTTATGAAAAAGCTAAAGAAAATTATAAGCTAGATATTGATTTTAATCTAGCTAAATCAGAAGTCAGTAAGTTAAAGAAAAAAGTGAAAGATTTAGGAATAGTTAATTTGACTGCTCCAGAAGAATATGAAGAAGTGAATGAAAGATATACCTTTTTAAATAAACAGATTGAAGATTTAAATGAAGCAGAAAATACCTTACTTGAAATAATCGATGAAATGGATAAAGTAATGATAAGTGAATTTTCAAGTACTTTTAAAACTATAAGTACTAATTTTAGTGAAACATTTAGAGAATTATTTAAAGGTGGCCATGCCGAATTAAAACTAACTGAACCAAATAACATCCTAGAAACAGGAATCGATATTGTAGCTTCACCTCCAGGAAAAAAACTAAGCAGTATAACATTACTCTCAGGCGGTGAAAAAACTTTAACAGCCATCAGTTTATTGTTTGCTATAATTAAATCTAAACCTTCACCATTTTGTGTGTTAGATGAAGTTGAAGCCGCTTTAGATGAAGCAAATGTCGATACTTTTGGTCAGTATGTTCAAAAACTAAAAGATAAATCAGAATTTATAATTATAACGCATAAAAAGAAAACCATGGAATATGCCGATATATTATACGGTATAACCATGCAGGAATCAGGTGTTAGTAAACTTGTGAGTGTTAAATTAGAAGATATTGAATAATCTTCTTTTTTTCTTTGAAAAACAAGACTTTTCCTGTATAATGTAATAGGTGATGAATTATGCTTAAAGTTCAAAATTTATCAGTTAGATATGGTAAAAGAGTATTATTTGAAAATGTTAATTTAGAATTTACAGAAGGTAACTGTTATGGAGTAATAGGAGCAAATGGTGCTGGTAAATCAACTTTACTTAAAATATTAACTGGTCAAATAGAAAGTAGCACTGGTGAAATTATAAAAGATAAAGGTGAAAGACTTTCCTATTTAAAGCAAGATCATAATTTATATAACGATTATACTGTACTAGATACTGTTATTATGGGAAATGATAGATTATATAAAATTATGAAAGAAAAAGATGCATTATATATGAAAGAAGATTTTACCAATGAAGATGGAATTAAAGTCGGTGAATTGGAAGCTGAATTTGAAGCATTAAAGGGCTGGGAAGCCGAGAGTGATGCTTCTATATTACTTGCTGGCTTAGGTATTCCAAACGAATTATTTGATCAAAAAATGGAAAACTTAAAAGATAAAGACAAGGTTAAAGCGTTACTTGCCCAAGCTTTATTTGGAGACCCTGACATATTACTTTTAGATGAGCCTACTAATGGTTTAGATATTCAAAGTAAAATATGGTTAGAAAACTTTTTATCTGATTATAAAGGCACAATCATATTAGTGTCCCACGATAGACATTTTTTAAACACAGTAT
>CALVRK010000018.1 GCA_944358565.1 uncultured Bacilli bacterium | reverse complement strand
GTATTCATAAAACAAGCGAACAAGAAATGTTTTTGATAAAATTTTAAGAATGTATGTTATAATTTAAATAGTGATTGTTTCTTATATTAAATTGTTAACGAGTTGTAGATAACTTTCCCAATGGCACCATATTGATAGTTGTTCGAACTAGTAATAGTTCGTTTTAAATTTTATGGTCGAAAAGTGGTCGAATCAGTTGATAATTATATTAAAATAAGCTATAATATGACTCAATAAAAGGGAGAGATTATATTATGGAAAAAGCAAGTATAGAAGGAATAGAAATTATATATAACGAAAACCAGAAACAAGAACTAGAAAAAATTATTCAAATTATTAAATTAAATAAACAGTTTTTTTCTGATTGGCAAAATAATACATTGGATTTTAGAAATAAAACTTTTAAAGATTTTGATGCAATATTTGATTTACGTTTAAAAGGAATATTAAACAATTCAGAAATTCAAAATGCTTTAACAGACCCAGATTTATTACCGGCAATTTATACACAATATCTAATTAAATCTTTGCCATCAGATAGTGGAATAAATGTACTTTTTGAAGATAATATGTCAGATGATGTATTATACTTTCTTTTGGCTTGCAAATATTATAATTGTGAAACACAGTTTGATAAACTTGCAAGTTCTTTAAAGTATCATGAAGATGAAGAAGTATTGATAGGGTGGTTAAAAGAATATCAAAGAATAGAAACTTATAATTATTTGTTTAAAACTTTATTAGAAACATTAAAAGAATATGATTTGTCATTTTATCATCATATTGGTGAACTTGGGTTGATTTTTACAGGTGAAGTTTTAAACTTTGCTAGATCAAGTCAACAATCGCACAATTTAGAGAATATGTCGCTAGATGAAGTTGATGCTACCTTTATACAATTTTTAGATCAAATCAAAGCGCCCATCGAATGGAAACAAGAATATTTAAAATTAAAAGAGAATAAAGATATAATATATGAAGACTGTGTAAATGATAATGATACTTCAGAATCGTTTATAGATGCTGATGGAAAAAGAAAAATAAAAGTAATTAATCATAATACTGTAGAAAGTTTTATTAGTCTTGTTCATGAATTTATTCATCATATAACTTTTATGAGCAGTCAGAAATCAATTCCTTTTTCATTATTGGAATTTCCGTCTATTTACTTTGAAAAAATAGCATCTATATATTTGATTAATTGTGGTTATAAGGAAGAAAATGCAAATGTAATAGCTAATAAAAGAAATCAAAACAATTTAGATACTTATTCGTCAATATTTGAAATTATGCTTGATATTATAAGATATAATAAAAATGGTCAAGTTTCTATAGAGGAAAAAATAGAATCTGTTAAAAATATAGACGAGAGTTTTCAAAAAACCAAAAATAAAATAAGAGAATTATTAAAATTTGCAGGGGTTAAAGATGAAGAATTAGAATATTTAAAACCACAAGTAATAAATTATGAAGAGGTAGTGAAAAAACAATGTGATGACAATATATTAAGATTTGCTAAAGACGGTATACTAATATTAAGTGGTTACCAATATTTAATAGCTAATTTTCTTGCTAAAAGATTACTTGAAAAAAGTGAAATTGATATAGTTAGCAAGATGATTTATATAACTGAAAATTTAGCAGATTTTACCATTGATACATTAGTAGAATCCTTGGGAATTGAAGATGTATTTGATAAAGGAACAGCGTATTCTATTCACCAGTAAAAAAATAGCAAACTAAATCTTTGATAAAAAAACTTTATCGATGACAAATATAAAAGGTATATATTCATTTGATTGTAAAATTAATATATTAAATATAAATAGTTTTGTCATTAAAGAAAGGTAGGAAATAAGGTTTATTCGAATGAATTTGTGATAAAGGTAAGGGTGATAGAAATGAAAGTTAGTCATGAGTTTGGACCTTATATTAATAAAGATAGTAAAGTTCTTGTTTTAGGTTCTATTCCATCTGTTAAATCTAGAGAATTAGGTTTTTATTATATGCATCCACAAAATCGTTTTTGGAAATTGATGAGTGATTTATTAAATGAAAAATTTCCTAATACAATGGATGAAAAAAAGGAATTTTTAAAACAAAATAAAATCGCTTTATGGGATGTTCTTGATTCATGTGAAATAAATGGATCCAGTGATAATTCAATTAAGAATCCTAAAGCTAATGATATAAAAAAATTAATCAAAGGAACTGATGTTAAATATATTTTTGTAACGGGTAAAAAGGCTTTGGAACTTTATAATAAATATTGTTATAATGATGTGTTGATTGAAGCGATATATTTACCATCTACTAGTGGGGCTAATTGTGCTTTTAGTTATGACGAACTGAAAAAAAGATACGAAATTCTTGTAAAAAAAGTAAAAAATTAATATTTTTCTTTTTTTTTATGAAAAAATAGGTTATAATTATATTATAGGGAAGGGGCGGTTATAAATGATTTTGAAAAAACCTTATGCGTTTTTCATAAAGTATTTTAAGCTTTTTCATGCTATAATTGCGATTTTTGTAGCTTTTTTGTTATACCGTTCTTTTACAGTTTACAATTTTTTTAAAGCTTATGTAGTTAATTACAGTTCAGCTTTAAATGAATTATCACCTAGAACGCTTATAAATATGTATAGTCTTATAATGGTTTTGGGAATAATCATTTTGATAATTGTTTTATTGTCGGTAATGATTTATAAAAAGAAACCTAAAGGGTTATATATTTTTAGTTTAATTGTTTATATTGGCGTTATTGTTTTATACGGAATTACTTATCCGATATTAAGAGATATTAGCGTTTCTATTTTAGATGTTCGAGTTTCTAGTGCTTTACGTGATTTCTTTATGATTGCAGTCGCTTTACAGTTTATTACTTTGATTTGGTATATTGTGAGAGCAACAGGGTTTGATATTAAACAATTTGATTTTGGGACTGATTTACAAAAATTAGATATTAATGAAAAAGATAGTGAAGAGATTGAAGTTGCGTTAGAATTTGATAAGAATAAAGTAAATAGACAAATTAGATATAAAATTAGACAATTTAAGTATGTTTATGGTGAAAATAAATTTATAATCAATACTATTGGAATCATATTAGTGGTTATATTAATATTTACAATTTATTTAAATATTGGGGTTTACACAGCCTCATATAATCAAGGTTCATCTTTTTCAGCTAGTGGAGTAGTGATGAATGTTAGAGATACTTATTTAACACAAACGGATCCTTTTGGTAAGTCTTTAACTGATGATATGATTGTTGTTATAAAGTTGGATATAAAAAGTGGTGGCGGTATAAATAAAACATTAAATACTGGACTTACAACTCTTAGAGTTAATAATCAATCTTATGCTCAAGATGTTAATTATGCGAAAGAGTTATACGATTTGGGGACTGCATATGCTGGTCAACAATTAAGTGACGAGTTTAAAAGTTATATTTTAACATTTATTGTTCCTAAAGAGGATGTAAATAAAAAAATGGTTTTAAAATTTAATGATAATGTCAGTTATGTAAAAGGTGAGATTGGGGCAAAAAATATTATGGTTACATTAAAACCGATTGATTTAACTCAGGAGCAAAAAGAACATTCTACTAGTCTTGGAGAAGAAGAGACTTTTGAGGATAGTGTTTTAGAAAGCTCGGCTTTTAAAATTAATAGTTATGAAATAAATGATAAATTTAAATTGAATTATAAATTTTGTTATGGAACAGATAAATGCCTTGATTCTTGTGAGTATTTAACGCCGACAGCAACGGGGAATTATTTAAAGACATTGATGAGAATCGATGGAGAATTTAATATAGATAGTAACATTAATAGTAGTCAAATTACTTCTTTTAACGATTTTATAAATACTTTTGCAACTATTAATTATAAAGTAGGTAATAAGCTTATGTCTAAGAAAATTAGTACGCAAAGTATAAAACCTAATGTGAGTAAGAGTGCGTCTGGATATTATATTGAAGTACCAACCGAGGTAAAGAATGCAAGTGAAATATATTTTTCTTTCAACATTCGTAATCAAACTTATAATTATGTTTTAAAATGAGGTAAGGTTGTGTTATAATAGAGGGGAGGATATGCGGGTGATGTTTAAATGGATAAAATTTGTGTGTTTTTCTTTGCTATGTTTGAGTGTTTTTCCTTTAATTACACATGCAGAATGTGATTATCAAAGACAAGCGGAGCTCTCACGAATAGCTAGTAATGTCCAATTTAGTTATAATTATCAATTTGTCGATCATTATCCACAGTTTATGGTTACTGCTACTAATTTAACAAATGATATATATATGGTAGATAATTATGGGACTGTTTTTTCTGGTAAATCTGAAATTATGGGAACATATAAAGATGGAAATACTATAACATTTACTTTTTATTCTAATGATACTAATTGCCACGGAGAAGAGATAAGTAAGAGTTATGTGAATTTACCAGAGTTTAATCCTCGTTATAATTCCGAAGATTGTAAATTATATCCAAATTTTTCACTTTGTCAAATGTGGACGACTACTTCATTCTCTGCAGAACAATTTGAAAATCAATTGTCGATTTATAAAAAGAATAATGATATAAAATATACTCCTCATAAAGAAAAAGAATCTATTTGGAAGGTTATTTTAACTTTTGTATTTGATAATATTTTGAGATTTGTTGTTTTTGGGGTTATTCTTTTGATTTTGGTCGTAATGTTCGTTTATAATAGGAAAAAAAATAGAAGGTGATAGTATGAAAATATTTAAATATTTATTTGTAACGGTAATGATATTTTGTATCAGTTTAGTTTCTGTACGAGCAGATGTTACTATTGGGGCAGGACCTGGTGGTGGATATAACGCCAGTGGGGATTGGACAAGTTATCATAACAATCCATTTGGAACTAAGGAACAATATCGTGGCTATAAGATACGTTTGATTTATTATGATGGCTCTGATTCAAAAGGGGTACGTGGTGAAAAAGCGTGGCAAGAGATAACCAGTTATGATGTAGTTATTAATGATTTGAGTGTAGCGGGGACTAATTATCGTAATTTGGTTAAATTACATGGAAATAATAATACAAAGCTTGGTTTGATCGATAATAAAGCTAAACCAAATTTGTATTGGCTTGGCTTACAAGTGGCTAAAGTAGAAAATGGAACTACAAATGAAGACAAGATTAGAAGTGATATTGAAGCAAATAATTCAGCTAGATTAAGAGCTATAATTAAAGAACTTGGCGTAAGTGAATCTCAAATGAGTAAAGAAAGTGTAGAAGAAATGGGCTGGAACCATAAAGGATATAGATTTATTGCTGAAAAATTAATTATTATGACTGATGTTGGATGGTTTTTTGCCAATTCTCGAAAAGAAATGGCTCAGGTAATGCCTAATAGCAACTCTATAAATGTAACTAGTTTTTATGAAGGCCTTTGGGAACTTAGAACACTTGCAAATGGTTCTGGAGTATTTCCAGGTGATATCAGAACTACAAAGGATGATATTAATGTAAGATATATGGGAGCTAAGTGGAATTATAACAATTTTAAAAATTATAATAGTGGTATCGGTCTCGGAATTATTAGTATAGGTCATAATCCATATGCGGAAAAGGATTATTCGATTGATGCGGCGTGTGTTAATTGTAATTCTAATGATGCAGAAAATAAAGCTTATATTATTCAGGATACGAATGATTGGGATGCTATTTTTGCTAGTAAAGATTCGGATAATAAAAATGTTGTAAATTATTATAGTAAAGGCAATGGTGTGTATTGCCGTGAAGAATATACGGTTTATCTGCCGAATGTCAATAATACAATTTATGTCGAACCTGGACGGTATTTTGCTGTAAACCCTTCAGCAGCAGCATTGGATGAAGTGGTTTCTTCTTCAGCTATTCCGGTATTAAAACCGGTTAAAGTTGTAAAGAAACGACAGTGTAAAGTTAATTCTGATGAAAATAAATCAAATGCTAATACAGTGTTAAATACTTTTAGAGTAAATTCTGAACTTGATTTTAAAACTAAGACGGGAACTGTTAGCTTTAGATATAATGAGACTTATGAGGATAGTCGTTATAATATGGATAAGGCAGAAGAACTTTATGTTTCTGAAGAAGATGATAATTATGAACATTCAATAAGTAATGGGACTTTGAATATGGAAATGACAAGATACTATACATTGCCGGATAATTATTACCAGTATATTAGAAAACAAGATGGTCTTTCTATGAAAACAAAACCATCATCTAATATAAATTATTATATAAATGTGGGAATCCCTAATTTACCAGTTTCGTTTAATAATACAGGTAGTTCAACGAGCGGAGATGTTTCGAAGGCGGCAGATATTCAATTTGCATATGAGCTTCCTGGAAAGAATAATGATACTGATAAAAATTCAAAATTGTATAAAGCGTATATAAAAGATAATTCTTATTTAGCAACTGATAGTGAAAGCGGTAATATCTATAGTAGATATTTATCTGGTCAAATGAAGGATGGCGATAATGATTTGCTGAAAAAAAGTGCTTGCGCTAAGATGTATGGAATGAATACTTCAGGTTTTTCTACTTGCGCTAAGCAGAGAAAGAAAAATGCGATTGGAGAAGGCTCTAATAGCTGTATTACTAAAAATGATATTTCTAAGTCAACGACTTCTGGCTATTCGTGTATAGTTTTAACAGCAGGGCCTAGTGACGATTGTAAGACTGAAGAGGATGCTACTAGATTGGGTCAAGATTGGAATCCGACGAGTCAAACTTGTTGCCAGGTTGGAACGACGTATAATCCAACATTAGGTAAATGTTCTAATGAGACTTGCCGAATTGAGAACGGAAAGTACTATGATTTTAATGGTAATGAAATAACTAAAGAAGAATATGATAAAATTTGTCCAGCTGGAGCAACTTGCCGAATTGAGAACGGAAAATATTATGATTTTGATGGCAATGAAATAACTAAAGAAGAATATGATGAGATTTGTCCATCAAACCTTCCACCTTATTGTCCGGAAGATGAGTGCCCATATGGATGTTGTCCTTCTGGCGAATGTGCACCTATGCCTGATGGTACTTGTCCAGGTACTGGTGGTATAGATGTAATTTATAGAACGATCGATTTGGAAAATCCATTCCCTGGTCAAAATGCTGAACAAAGAAATACCGGTGCTAATTGGTGTAGTTATAATATAAAAACGCAGCAAATTGATTGTAAGTATAATAACCAAACAGCTAAGAATTACATAACTAGGGAAAGAGGCGGTACGACTAATGGTGGAAAAGTTTATCGCGAAGATCATGTTTTATATGAGGTTACATTAGATACTGAAACAATTAATTCAATCAGAAATTATAATGATGATCATAAATATGATGATTGGACATTAAATTGTTATAATCGTGAAAATAATGACGGTAATAGCAATACTAGTCAAGACCAATATATTCGTAATGGAACGGCTTGTAGAAGTGATTTCTTAAGAGAATACTTATTGGGTAAAGTTAGTGGAGAATGTGCAGGTTCAACTGTTTCTAATTTCTACACTTGTGATAAGGATGTTTAGGAGGAGATAAAACATGAAAGAATCGTTTTGGGGTATATTTGTTGTGTTTCTTGGTGTTTTATCAATATTCTTTATTGTTTTATTTCAAAATTTAACTAATACTGATGAGCACAATTCACAATTATTAAAAGAAGTTACAGAAGCTTCGATGTGGGATGCATTTGATTACGCATCTTACAGAATTACTGGTGAGGTTAGAATAGATAGAGAAAAATTCGTTGAAAATTTTATTAGAAGATATGCAGAAAGTGCTAGTAGATCAAGAGAATATACAATTAAATTTTATGATATTAATGAGAAACCCCCAAAAGTAAGCTTAAGTGTACAAAGTGGTGTGGTAGGTGTTGGAGGCAATACCGAGATGACATTTGATTTACAAAATAGAATAGATGCAATTTTGGAAGTGCCTTATTAAAAAATAAAAGAAAAGAGAGGATGAGATTATGAATAATGTGGTGGCGTCAGCCAAAAAGTTTTTTAAGAACAAAAACGTGGTAACAATTATCGGAGTTGTTGTGATTCTAATCTTGCTATATATTGGTTATAGTACACAGATCAATAATGCAGTAGAACCAATTCAAGTTCCCGTTGCTACACAAACAATTCAACCTAGAACTGAAATTACTGATGATATGGTACAAATGGTAGATATGCCAAATGTATCAATCAGTGATAATGTAATTAGATCAAGATCACAAATCGTTGGTCAATATTCAAATGTTAACTCAGTAATTCCTGAAGGAAGTATGTTTTATACTGATACAGTAATTAATGGAGATGAGCTTCCTGATGCAGCTTTTGCTAAGGTTAAGTCTGGAGAGGTAGTTTATAATTTTCCTGTTGATATGGAAAGTACTTATGGTAATTCAATTTTTCCAGGTAATATGATTGATATTTATATGAAAGTTGGAGACGGTACTGATGAAAAAATCATGATTGGTAAATTAATTGAAAATATTGAAGTATTAGCTGTTAAGGATTCTTCTGGTAGAGCGGTATTTGAAAATACTAGTGAAGAAAGGACTCCTTCTATGTTAATATTTGGTTTAAATGGTAATTTATATACAATCTTGAAAAAAGCTTCATATATGGAAAGCTTAGGTGTTGAATTATATCCAGTACCACATGGAGGAGAGGTTGATCAAGAAGGTGCGACTCAAGTTTCTACTCAACAGTTAGTAGATTATATTGATGCACATTCTGTAAATATTCCAATTCCTGAAGATAATGCTGATCAAGATGATTTAGTACCAACTATTAAAGAGACTGGTGGTAATCCAAATACAGTTACTATTACATTCCCAGAAGGTTGTGGAAGTACATATACTTGTACATATGTTAAAGATGGTGGTAGATCACAAGCTGTAACAAGTACTAATCAAGAACTTGTTTATAATGGTGATGGAACACTTACAGCAACTGTTCAAGAGGAAGATGGTACAGCACATACGACGACAGTTGATATTCCGTTAACTAATTCAGCCGAATAGGGGGAATTAATATGAATAATATGTTTGACCAAATAGATTTCGGCCCATTGAAACCTTATTTGGAAGATGATGATGTAACTGATATTTCTTATGATAATGGTGGTCAAATACATTTAAAAACATTATCCAAAGGAATATTTAGGATTGAAAATTCATCTATTAATGATGCATTTATGGAAAAGCTAGCGTTTCAATGTTCTAATGTTATGGGTAAAACTTTTAATATGGCGCATCCGTTTTTGGATGCTGAGAGTGCAGAGTTACGTTTAGCTTTTATCCATGAAACTGTTGCACAAAATGGTATTGCGTGTGTTGTTCGTAAAACACCGGCTAAAATTCGTTTACAAAAAGAAAAAATAATTGCCGATAAATATGTTGAACTAGATATTATTGATTTTTTGGAGCAATGTGTACTTGGTCACTGTAATATGATAGTCAGTGGTGAAACTGGTTCTGGTAAGACTGAGTTAGTTAAATACTTAGCTTCAAAAATTGCTGAAAATGAGAAGGTTATTACAATTGAAGATACTTTGGAACTTCATTTGGATAAAATTTTTCCACATCGAGATATTGTTGCTTTAAAGACAAATAATATCGCTTCTTATACAGATATTTTGGAAGCTTGTATGAGACAGAATCCTAAATGGATATTGCTTTCTGAGGTTCGTAGTGCGGAAGCTGTATTAGCTGTTCGTAATTCGATTTCATCAGGACATTATATTTTATCTACTATCCATGCTGATAAGGCTGTATCTATTCCAAACCGTATGTATAGTTTGCTCGAAACTAATCAAGATTTGGATCAATTTATGAGTTCAATTTGTAGATATATTCAAATTGGTATATATGTTAGAGGATATCAAGATAAAGCTACAAAGCGTTTTAAACGTGAGATTGCTGAAGTTACAGAGTTTTATGTAACTAGTGATACTAATGAGGCTCGTCATAACATTATTTACCGTAAAGGTGCTGACGGTAAAGTTATTAGAAATAATCCATCTCCTTATTTAATTGATTATTTGGAGGTTCAAGGAGTATTTTTACCGAAGGAACTTCAAAATATAGCTGGAGAGACTTATACTGAAAATGAATCTATGAAAACTAATGCTGAATTTGATGTTAAAGATAATGGTGAACAGACTCAATCTAATGTGATGGGCAATAATAATTTGATGAAAGATTTTACTGGGAATAATGTTCAAGTAGAATCTGTAAATATGATGGGTGTTAATTCGACTGATAGTCCAATACCAAATGAGTCGGTAACAAGTTCTGTTACTGAGAGTCCTTCATCTGAGGTTATGAATGAAAATATAACTGAAAATTTATTTGAATAAAGGAGGGGGATGCAATGACATTTTTGATATTTATAATAGTACTTGCTATTGCGGTGTTTATTGTTTTATATCGTAATAATAGCAATAGTAATAATGTTTATAGATTTATAAACAAAAAAATTGGTGTAATTTATGATAAGTATGCTCCTTATTCCTTTAAAGTAGTTAGAGAAAAGGTTAAGGAGTTAGGTCAAGAATATACTCCAAGACAATATGCAATTCAAATTGTTGTGTTTGCTGTTAGTTCAGCGGTTATAACTTATTTGTATTTTTACAATATTGTCGTTTCATTAATATATTCAGCATTATCTGTTTTAGTCATTCCTTATTTGACATATTTGAGGTGTAAAAGATTATATAGTGAGTTTATATTTGAACAAATTCAAGTATATACGACAAATACAATTATGGAATTTGCAACAACACAATCATTTGTTAAAGCATTAGAGGGTGTATATGCTTCTAATGTACTTGAAGATCCTGTTAAATCAGATGTCAAGATGATGATCGATATGGCATATGAGAATGGTACTATTGATCAATCACTTAATTATATGAATTCAAAATATGATTTTTACATTGTTAGAAATATGCATCAACTATTTTTACAAATTACTAATGAAGGTTCAAGAGATTCTGGTGAATCACTTGAAAACATGAGCCAAGATATAGATATGCTAGTTGAATCGGTTTATCGTGATAGAATTGATAGAGCTTCATTCCATAAAAAGTTTTTACAATTTGGTATTATACTTTATTTGATGGTTATGCTTATACAATTTATGCTTGGTATGGAAACATATAATCAGATGTTAGCAGACTGGTGGGTACAAGTTTTATTACATGGTATTATTTGGCTAAATACATACTTTATCTTGTCTGGTGAAAAATATTATAATGAAGATGTGGGGGCGGAATAATGAGTATAGGTATAACTTTTATAATTATTGCAGTTATCGTGATATTCTTACTTGAATATAATAATCATTTCAGCTCTAATAAATTCATTAAAGAAACAGAACCTTATTTTAGAGTGTTGATGGAATCTGATTATGAATTTTTGCTTAGGGTAAGGTATGGCGGCGATATCGATGTAAATAAGATGTATGGTTTAAGGGTACGTAATGGTATTATTGGTATTATATTTTGTTTATTTATTTTTTTAAACCAATTGACATTTGCATATATTTTACTTTCTTTGTTAATTGGTTTTGCCCTTTTTAAACTACCATATATGCAACTCAGCAGTTATTATAAACAAAATTTGCATAAAATCAACTTGATGCTTCCATATTATTTAAAGGGATTAGAAATTTTGGTTCAACATTATACAGTTCCAGTTGCTTTATCTCGTTCAATTGAAACTGCTCCAGAAATTTTTAAACCCGGTTTAAAGGCTTTAGTAGCTAAAATTGATGCGGGTGATTCATCAGTACAACCTTATATGGATTTTGCTAACGAATATCCGGTGCGTGATTCAATGAGAATGATGAGACTTTTATATCGTCTGGGTCTTGGGAGTCAAGAAAACAAACAAGAACAGCTAATGATGTTTTCAAGAACAATATCTACTTTACAGAATAAAGCGCGTGAGCAAAAATATAAAGAACGTTTAGAAAAGATGGAAAATAAGACGATGGTAATGTTATTTGGCACAGGTGGAGGTATCTTAGGTTTTCTACTTTTGTCAATGATGATGATGATGAATTATTAACTATAGTCAAATATAATAAAATATGATATAATTTAAAATAGGAGGGTAGGTGATAAGAAATGAAAGAAGCTGCAGGTGAGGCAAATTTAACAGTTGTTGCAATTATCTTAATAGGTGTTATTGTGGCTGTTGTTACACCACTTATTACTAGTTTGATGAGTAATACAGCCGAAAGAGCATGTTGTACAGATGCTGGAGGTATTTGGCGTAGTGGAAAATGTCAAGATGGCGGTAGTGGTCAATTTGATAGCGCTGGATACAATAGTTGTGTTAAAGATTCTAATTCTAATTAATAATGCTTGCTTTAGAGCAAGTTTTTCTTGATAAGGCGGTGATTTAAAATGAGAGAGAGTATTGGTAGTGTATTTTTATATAATATAATTATTTTGTTTGTTATTATAGTATTTGGTTTACTTTCAGCGACGATTAGTTACTACAAGGCTTTTAAAGTAAATGAACGTTTACTTTATTCTTTGGATAAATTTGAAGGTTATAATAGATTTTCTAAAGAAGAGATGGAAAATTATTTAGCAAGTATTGGATATACATATAATCCAGATGGTCAAAATGAGTGTCCTAAGGAAAAGGGAGGCGGGGTTTTAATCAGTACTAATGACACAAATTATTTATATTGTGTATATTATCATGAAGATGATAGAGGAAGTCAAGAGCAAAAGGAACTTAATGGTGATAAGGAGCCAATTTATTATAATTATGCATTAACAAGTTATATTTATGCAGATTTACCAATTGTCGGAGCTTTTAAATTACCCGTTTATACAAAAGGTGAGAGAATATATAATTTTAGTGATAGCCAAGAACAGGAGGCGAGAGTATGAAAGAAGCTATAGCAAATGCTGGTATATTTAATTTGGTTATTATATTTGTTATAATTTTAATTGCTTTTTTCATTGGCTCCCTCTCTTATTCTAAAGCTTTTAAGGTGAAAAATAAGATAATTGAAGAGATTGAAAAGGATCAAGAATATACCACCGGTGTAAACAATTCTACTGAAGATAGAGTAGAAGAATGGATTGAGAATATTGGTTATAGAGTAAATACTGGCAATACTAGAAATAGTGAGAGCTGTCCAACTGTTACTGGTAATGGCGGAGAGCAAGGTAAACTTGTAAATTCAGATGGTGATTATCAGTACTGTGTGTATGAATTTGATACTTGCACGGCTAAGTCTGATAAAGCAAAGTGTGGTAGGTATTACCGTGTGACAGCTTATATGTATTTTGATGTTCCAATTTTAAATGGTTTACTTAGAATACCAGTAAGTGGTGAGACTATGATATTTAATGAGATAGATAGTTAAGGGGGCGAGGAAGCGTGAATGTAATAATTGCTAATAAATATCGTGATGCTTTAGCTAATTTAGATATTGAAGTTATTAAGAAACTAGAAGGAGAATTTACGGTTGACGAAATTATTGAAACATTTAAAAACTTCTTTTTTCAGAAAATGATTTTAGATATTACGGCTTTGAAGGATTATAAAAACATAAAAACTTTACAACAGTTATCTTTGTCTCTTGATATGGATAGAGTGATATTGTTATTGGATGGTTCACCTGAAACTTCCGATCCAGAATATTTATCTGATTTAATTTCAATGAGAATATATAATTTTACGATGAATGTTGAGGGTGTTAAATGGCTTTATGAACATCCTAATAGTTATCGTGATGTGGCGCAGTATCATCAACTTGATACAACGCATGGTACTTATGTTAATCCAGCTGTTCAACCTCAGGCTTATCAGAGTTTTAAACAAAATACTGTGATTTGTTTTAAAGATATTACCCCTGGTGCTGGGGCTACAACATTAATTTACATTGCTAAAAAGCAATTAGCTCGTAATTATGATGTTGTGGCTATTGAAGTGGATAAGCATGATTTTATGTATTTCGATGAAGATAAGATGTATAGTGTTTCTAGCAACGAGCTTGGGAATACTATTTCTAAATATGGTAGTTCTGAAGTTATTTTGATTGATGGTAATACAAGTGGAGCAACAGAGGCTTTAGCTAATGAGACTATTTATTTGTTAGAACCATCGAAGATTCAGCTTAATAAATTATTAGCTCGGGATCCTAAGGTTTTGGAAAGAAATAAAAATAAAAAGGTAGTCTTGAATCAATGCATGTTAAGTAACCAAGATGTTTCTGACTTTGAATATGAAACAGGACTTAGTATTTTTGCTACTATACCACCTTTAAATGACCAAAGTGTTGATAATGAAGCTTTAGATAAATTTTTAGTAAAACTTGGTTTTTATAAACAAGATGTTTCTAGTCAGGTTGGTAATAAAAAAGGACTTATGGGACTATTTAAATAGTCTTTCTTTGTGTGCCGGGTATGGCATATAGCTAGGTGGTGAAAGTCCACTATACGCGTCGGTATTTTAGGACAAAATCATGAAATAAAAAATTAATAATCTATAAAGTCAATCAAAATAATGGCTTTATAGATTTTTTTGTTTACTAGGAATTTGCTTTGTAAAAGGTAAAAGTTTGCAAGAAGTTATTTACAAGAACGTTTGTATGTGC
>CALVRK010000017.1 GCA_944358565.1 uncultured Bacilli bacterium | reverse complement strand
TGAAGTATGGCCGTTGTGTCAATGAGTTATTTATTAGAAGCTGGTGTTCATTTTGGACATCAAACAAAAAGATGGAACCCTAAAATGAAAGAGTACATCTTTACAGCTAGAGATGATATTTACATTATCGATTTACAAAAAACTGCAAAAAAAATCGAGGAAGCTTATGCCACTTTAAAAGAGATTGCTGCGAATGGTGGTAAAGTTCTATTTGTTGGAACTAGAAAACAAGCAGCTGAAGCTGTTAAAGAAGAAGCTTTAAGATCTGGTTCTTTTTACGTTAATGAAAGATGGTTAGGTGGAACGCTAACTAACTTCAAAACAATTAGAAGAAGAGTTAAAAGATTAGAACAAATTGAAAAAATGGAAAAAGATGGAACATTTGATCTTTTACCTAAAAAAGAAGTTGTACATATTAAAAAAGAATATAACAAATTAAATAAATTATTATGTGGTATTAGAGATATGTACAAATTACCACAAGCAATGTTTATTGTTGATCCATCTAAAGAAGAAATCGCTATTAGAGAAGCTAGAAAATTAAATATTCCAGTATTTGGTATCGTTGATACTAATTGTGATCCAGATATGGTTGATTATGTAATTCCAGGTAATGATGACGCTATCAGAGCCGTTAAATTAATTACTGGTGTTATGAATAATGCTATTGTTGAAGCTAATGGTGGTAAAATCGTTGATTATACAAGTGATAATCGTAAAGAAGAAAAAGGCGAAGATATTATGAAGAAAGCCTTAGAAACTGTTAAACGTAAAGAAGATAGAAAGCCAAGATTTGATCGTAAATCTGATAAAAAGAATTTTAGTAAGTCATCTACAAAAGTAGAAAAAGCTCCTAAAGAAGAAGCAAAAGCCGAAGTTAAGGAAGTTAAATCTGAACCTAAAAAAGCCGAAAAAGAAGATTTAACAACTAAAACAGTAGCTGAACTTCGTGAATTAGCTAAAGCTAAAGAAGTTAAAGGATATTCTACAATGAAAAAAGCTGAATTAATTGAAGCTTTAAAATAGTAAATAAAGATGACTACTAGTCATCTTTTTTAATAAAGGGAGGATAAAATATGATTAGTGCAAGTTTAGTAAAAGAACTAAGAGAAAAAACAGGTGCAGGAATGCTAGATTGTAAAAAAGCCTTAGAAGCTACTAATGGTAGTATTGATGAGGCTGTTGACTGGTTAAGAGAAAAAGGTATTTCTAAAGCTGCAAAAAAGGCCGATAGAATTGCTGCTGAAGGTGTAGCTGCTATTTTAACCGAAGGAAATGATGCTGTTATTTTGGAGATGAATTCTGAAACAGATTTTGTTGCTAAAAACGCTGAATTCGGGGAATTAGTAAGTGAAACATTAAAAACTATTATTAAAAGCAATGTTGAAACTTTAGAAGAAGCTTTAAATTTACCATATGAAGATGGAACCATTAGTGATTTTATAGTTGCTAAAACTGCTAAAATAGGAGAAAAATTATCACTAAGAAGATTTGCTAAAGTAACTAAAAAAGATAATGAAAGCTTTGGTGAATACATTCATATGGGTGGTAAAATTGCTGTTTTAATAATTACTGAAGGAACTGATAGTACAGTTGCTAAAGACATTGCTATGCATGCTGCTGCTATGCGTCCAAGTTATGTAAGCGAAGCTGACGTTCCAGCTGAAGAAGTAGAAAAAGAAAAAACTGTTTTAAAAGAGCAAGCTATGAATGAAGGTAAACCAGCTGAAATAGCTGAAAAAATGGTTCAAGGTAGACTTAATAAATTTTATAAAGAAATTTGTCTAGAAGAACAACCATTTGTTAAAGATGGTGATATTAACGTTAAAACATATGCTAAAAATAATGGTGGTAAAATTGTTGCTATGTACCGTTATGAAGTAGGCGAAGGTATGGAAAAAAGAGAAGAAAACTTTGCTGAAGAAGTAGCAAAACAAATGAAATAAGTATCCAAGTGGTACTTTTTTTCATATATAAAAATTTACTTTGTAAAACAAAAAACAAACAAATGTTTAAAAGACTATTTACAAATATAATTATTCACAGTATATTAAATACATCAAAGATAAAAAGGTGATGGAATGAATATATTAAAAGGTTATGTATTTAGAATGTATCCTGATGAAAAGCAAGAAGAGTTAATTAAACTAGCAATTATACCAAGAAGTATAATTTGATAGATTTATGAATCAAAGATTTAAGTATAAGAAAGTGGGAATGTCCTATATGTTACACTAATTATGACCGTGATTATAATGCATCAGTTAATATGATGTTTAAAGGTTTAGAAAAATACATGTTATATTTAAAGCAACATATCTAATCATAAATTTTGACATAAGTAAAATAGAAATAGAGTATAAGGTTTTAAGAAGAGTGAAAGAGCATATTTTACTGTAAGTTAATATTAAAATTTATTTTATCTTTTGTTCTAAATCTTTTTAAATATCATCAATAACATTGTTTTAAAAGTAAAAATATATTATAATTAATATTGGATAGTGAGGTAGTTAAATGGATTATTCAAAATTAAAAGTTCCTAATCATGTTGCCATTATTGTTGATGGTAATGGTAGATGGGCTACAGAAAAAGGAATGTCTAGAAGTGAAGGACATAACGAAGGTTTTTTAAATGTTAAAAGATTAAGTGCCTATATTTTTTCTAAGAACATCAAATACTTAAGTGCTTATTTGTTTTCTACAGAAAATTTTAAAAGAAGTAAAGGGGAAGTTAATTTTTTAATGAACTTATTAGTGGGTAAATTAAAAGAAATACTAAAGTTTTGCCATGAAGAAAAAATAAAAGCTATTTTCTCAGGTAGAGAAGAAAATCTTTCTTTAAATGTTATTAAAGCTATGCGAGAAATAGAGGAAGAAACAAAAGATTATCAAGATCATATATTTAATATTTGCTTTAATTATGGCGGTCATGCAGAAATAATTGATGCCACTAAAAAAATTGTTAAAGATGTAAATAATGGTAAATTAAATATCGACGATTTGAATGAAGATAATTTTAGTAAGTATTTGTATCAAGATTTGCCACCTGTGGATTTAATGATTAGAACAAGTGGTGAACAACGTTTGAGTAATTTTATGCTTTGGCAAAATTCATATGCGGAGTTTTATTTTCCAAAAACTTATTTTCCAGACTTTGATGAAAAAGAATTTGATAAAGCTATCTTAGAATATACCAAACGTGATCGTAGATTTGGAGGTATTGATTATGAAAAAAAGAATAATTAGTGCAATTATCGCACTTGCCATTATAATTCCTTTAATTTTTTTAGGAGGTATGGCTTTTAATGTAGGTGTTTATATTATTGCAATTATCGCTTTAAAAGAGTTTTTAGATACTAAATCTACTAAAAAACAAATACCTATTTTTATTCAGTTAATTGCATATATTTTTATAACCATAATAATTATGGCTAATTCAAAAGATATTTCTAGTGTTTTTACTTTGGATTATCGAATTTTATCTGCTTTATTCATGGCCTTTTTGATACCAACTGTGTTTTATCATGAACGTTCAAAATATAGTGTTAATGATGCCTTCTTCTTAATTGGAGCTTTATTATTTTTAGGCATTTCTATGTCACTTTTAATTTTAGTTCGTTCAATTGACTTAAATTTACTAATATTCTTACTTCTAATACCAATGGTTACTGATATCTTCGCTTATATTACTGGTATGCTTATTGGTAAACATAAATTATTAGAAGAAATATCACCAAAGAAAACTGTCGAAGGAATGATTGGTGGAACCCTTATGGGGGTCTTTGTTGGAGCTATGTTCCACCATACTGTAATAGATCCAACCTTCCCAAAATTAGAAATATTAGCTATTTGTGCTTTCTTATCATTATTAGGACAATATGGTGATTTAGTATTTTCCGCTATCAAACGTTACTTTGGTAAAAAAGATTTTTCAAATTTAATACCAGGCCATGGTGGTATCTTAGATAGATTAGATAGTATTATTTTTGTTTTACTAGGATTTATGTTCTTTATTACAGTTTTATAAAAGGGGTGATTTAATGACATTAATATACTTTATACTAATTTTAGGAGTAATTATTTTAATCCATGAGTTTGGTCATTTTATATTTGCTAAAAAGGCTGGAATTTATGTTTACGAGTTTTCTATTGGTATGGGGCCAAGAATTTTCAAATGGACAAGAAAAAATGATGAAACTGAATATTCAATTAGATTAATTCCAATCGGTGGTTTCGTCCAAATGGCCGGAGAAGAAATAGAAGATGATCCAGAAGTTCCAAAAGATAAAAAATTTGGTGTTAAAACCTTTGGTCAAAAATTCATGACTGTTATTGCTGGTATTATGAATAACTTTTTATTAGCAATTTTCCTTTATTTCATTATTGCTTTATTCACAGGAGCACCTCAAAATAAAGCAATTGTTGGTGAAATTAGTAAAGATTATCCAGCTTATACATCAGGCTTGCAAACAGGTGATAGAATATTAAAATTAAATGGCAAAAACGCTAGTACTTATGATACTTTGGCTTTAGAACTTCAAGTGAATATTGGTGAAGATATAACTTTAGAAGTTGATCGTGATGGTCAAACCGTTGAAGTTGAATTAACACCTAAAAAAGTTAAAGAAAATGGAGAAGAAATTTATAGATATGGCTTTACTATTACTGATGAAGTTGAAACTGGTTTTTTTGCCTCATTAAAATATGCCTTTTCTAAAACATTTAGTTTAATTCATCAAATGATCTTAATTATTGGTTATTTAGTAACGGGCAATTTGGGTATTAATTCTTTAGCTGGTCCAGTTGGAATTTTTGGTATTGTTGGAACTGCAGCTGATGCAGGTATTTGGTCAGTATTAAGTTTAATAGCTTTATTAAGTATCAATGTTGGATTTATCAATTTACTTCCAATTCCAGCTTTTGATGGAGGAAGACTATTATTTATCATAATCGAAAAAATAAAAGGTAAACCCGTCGATCCAAAACTTGAAAACACCATTCATGCTGTTGGACTTTTCCTATTGATGGCTTTAATGCTGTTAATTACATATAACGATATCATAAGATTAATCGGTTAGGAGAATATATGCTTAAAGTAGATAATATAACAAAATATTACGGTGATTTTCTTGCTGTTGATCATTTGTCATTCGAAGTAAAGTCAGGTGAAATATTTGGGCTTTTAGGCGTGAATGGCGCAGGCAAAACAACAACTTTTAGAATGATTGTCGGTTTACTAAAACCATCTAGTGGAACTGTAACCCTAGATGGCCATTCTATTGATTATAGTATTACTGATAAAATTGGCTTTTTAACCGAAGAACGTAGTTTGCTTACTAAAATGACTGTTAAAGAGCAGTGTGTTTACTATGGTATTTTAAAAGGAATGAAAGAAAAGGAAGTATCGAGAGAACTAGATAGATTACTTACAAAATTTAAAATCCAAAATTATAAAGATAAAAAAATAAAAGAACTATCAAAAGGTAATCAACAAAAAATTCAGTTTATTACCGCAATTATTAATAATCCTAAATTATTAATATTAGATGAACCTTTTTCAGGATTAGATCCATTTAATGTTGAAATGTTTAAAAATGAAATAAAAGAATTAGCTGAAAAAGGAAGTATCATTATTTTTTCAACCCACCGTATGGAGCACGTTGAACTATTTTGTAAAAAATTAGTTGTTTTAAAAAATGGACAAACGGTTCTATCTGGTAATTTAAAGGATATCAAACAAAAATATCGTAAAAAAAATATTGAAGTTGTTGGCGATATCGATGAAAATAAAATAAAACAAATCGATGGAGTAATATCTGTAAATTTAAACAATTTGACTTACCAGATAAAAATTGCTGATGAAAGTGTGGCAAATAAAGTTTTTGAAGTTGTCAGTAATGGGAAAAACATTACTAAATTTAGTGTTGAAGAGCCCAGTTTAAATGAAATTTTTATTGAAACAGTAGGTGAAACCTATGATAAGTAAATTAAAATATTTAACTAAAATAAGTTTAAAAAGAAAAATAAACACTAAATGGTTTGTCATAGCTAATGCAATTTTTGCTGTTATAATCATCGGTCTATTAAATATGGATTCTATCATAAGTTTCTTTGGCGGCGATTTTGATCAAACTCAAATAGTTTATGTTCAAGATAACACTAATAGAACTTATGATATTCTAACTATACAAAACGATACTTATAAAAATCTTACCGATGAGGACAATGCTTTTAAATTAAAAAAAACAGAGAAATCCTCTGAAGAAATATTTAAAGATAAAAAAAATAAAGATGCATGGTATTTATCAATTGATAATGATAGTGAAAATTATATCAAAGCCACTTTAACTTCGGAAGGTTATATAAATACTAGTTCATATGCTGGTATTTCAACTATCATAAATGACACCAAAACGGTTATTGCTATGGAAGATAGTAACATTAGTCCCGAAGAACTATCTAAAATATCTTCGCCAATTGATTTAGAAAGAAAGATTTTGGATGAAGACAAAAAAACTGAAGATGAAAATGTCCAAATGATTATGAGTACTGTCTTTCCGATTTTAATTCTTCCATTTTTTGCCTTAACGATGTTTTTAGTTCAAATGGTTGGCGCCGAAATAAACGATGAAAAAACAACGAGAGGTATGGAAATTATTATTTCAAATGTTCCGCCTAAAATTCATCTATTTTCTAAAGTTATTGCAAGTAATTTATTTGTCTTTTTAGAAGCTGCATTATTAGTGATTTATGCTATAATAGGATTTGTCATTAGAATGCTTATTGGTGCCAATATTCAAACAGGTGATTTTGATATTTCATCAATTTTAGATATGATTTTAAAAAGTGACGTTGCTTCTAATTTAACTTATATTATCCCACTTACAATTATCCTTATGATCTTAACCTTTATTGCTTATGCAATTTTAGCTGGCATTTTAGCTTCTATGACTACTAATACTGAAGATTTCCAACAGATGCAAATGCCAATCGTTATTATCTCTTTAATTGGCTACTATTTAGCCATGATGGCTGGCCTATTTGATGGTTCAATATTTATTAAAGTTTTATCATTTGTTCCATTTATATCAGCAATTCTTGCTCCATCTTTATTAATTTTAGGACAAATTGGTATATTTGAAATTGTTATAGCTATTGTTTTATTAATAATTACTATATGGTTATTAATAAAATTTGGTATGCGTATTTATAAAGTTGGTATTTTAAATTACTCATCTAAAGATTTATGGAAGAAAATGTTTAAAGCTTTGAAAGGATAGATAATATGAAAAAAAACAAAAATATTGTCTTTGCAATTATTATAATTATTTTGACTGTAGCTGTTATTATAGTAATGGCTTTAAGTAGTGCCAACAAATCAGTAATACAAACCCCAAATTCTAAAGAAATATCTGCAATTATGCAAAATAAAGATATTATTATAATTGACGTGAGAACTGCTGATGAATATAAAGCGGCTCATGTTGAAGGAGCCGTTAATATTCCAAATGATGAAATTGAAAACAGAGTGAATTATGATAAAAATAAACCAATCGCCGTTTATTGTCAAACTGGTGTGCGTAGTAGCGAAGCTGCTAAAACTTTAGAAAAAATGGGCTATACAAAAATATATGATTTAGGTGGTATTGAAAATTTTAATGTTGATCTAACTACTAATTAGTTAGTTCATATGCATGGGTGGTGGAATAGGTAGACACGCTACTTTGAGGGGGTAGTGAGAATTTTCTTGTGTGGGTTCAAGTCCCATCCCATGCACCAGTAATGAATCAGCTCAAACTTATGAGTTAAATATATTTTAATGTAGGATTTAAATAGTCCTACATTTTTATTTAAAATTTTTGTCAAAATATTTAGGAAGTTAAAGATCTTTCTTTAATAATAACTGCTTAAACCTTATGATTAAAATTGTTTTACGAGATAATTTTGACAAAAAATATTAACCATGTTATAATACATCACCACTAGGGGGAGTTAGTATGAATGTTGATAAAAATCAAATAGATAGTATTATGTTTTTTTTACAGAATATAAAAAAACTATTTAGTATTATAATAAAAAGTACAATTCTACACTTTAAAGAATTATGAAAGGAGCACAATTGCCTATGAAAGAATATACAAGTGTTACAATTAGAATTGATAAGGATATGAAAAAGCAAGCAGATGAATTGTTTGAAGAATTAGGATTAAATTTTAATGCTGCTATAAAGATATTCTTATATAAATGTTTAAGAGAAAGAGCAATTCCATTTAAAATATCTTTGGAGAAATCTCAGCAAGCCCACTTAATTGCTTTATTTGCAAAAGAATTAGATATCAAAAATTTATCAGAACTTAGAAATCAAAAAAGTCGTTAATCACTTTACATATTTTAACGACCAATTTTACTAAATATATTGACATAAAATACTAACAAATGTTATTATGTAAATACTTAATAGGATATCGTAGCCTTCTTAATTACTTGCAGTTCTATACGCCCAAGTTTTTGATCCGTATAATTATACTTATTAAAAATTTGAAAATATAGATAGTAATTAAGACTTCTTTGCTTACCTTATACGTGGAAGATTAGTATAGGGGAAGAAAGATACGTATATTGATCAAGCTATTAAGTAGTGTACGTATATATGGGATCTTGATACTAAATTATATGTTATAACTGTCAGTATAACCTATAATTAAAATTTAACCCCATCCAAAGGCATGCTTTATGACAGAAAGCGTGTTTTTTGGTATATAAAAGGTATTAAAATTGACTAAAATTATATAAATTATTAAAATGATAATAAGGAGTAGTACTTCTTAAAGAATGGAGATGTAAAAATGAGAAAATTTTATTTATGTAAAAAATGTGGAAATATTGTATCTTTACTAGTAGAAGGGAAAGGTACTTTATCATGCTGTGCAGAGCCGATGGAAGAATTAATCGCCAATACCGTTGATGCTGCCTTAGAAAAACACGTTCCATCATATGATGTTAGAGATAATAAAATAGTTGTTAAAGTGGGTGAGGTAATGCATCCGATGGATGAAGACCACTATATAAACTTTGTTGCCCTAGAATATGGTGATACAATTAACATTCATAACTTTAAACCAGGTGATGATCCGTTTTGGATATTCAATTATCAAGAAGGAGCTACAATTTATGCTTACTGTAATAAACATGGACTTTGGAAAGTTGATATTAATTAAATAATCACAAAATAATATTATGACACTTTATAATTAAAATAATAAAATAAGATTATTAGTCAATGTTAAAAATTATTAAAAGGAGAAGGCTTATGGAAAATGATAATTTGTTTTGGACCGCTGAATCATCTGTTATTAAAATTTCCTTTTCAGATTTTATTAACAATTATTATCCAAATTTCAAATTTAAATATAACTGGGATGTTTTACCAGAAATCGAAGATTATTTAATTAGACTTATGTATAGCTCATTTTTAAATAATAGTATCAAACTTCAATTACCAGAACTTATACATGACATAGAAAGTTTTCTTGCTTCAGGATTGCTCACTGGAATATTTGATAGTTATAACTTACCTAAAATTTTACAATTATTAAAAGACAAGAATAGTGGTTTTCGACTTATTGAATTTTTACCAAAAGAATTATCTGGAGTTTTTGGAAATAGTATTGGAAATAAAATTCAAATTAATCAAAATATGACTAGACACTCAAATAGTCCAAATTTGACAGCACAAGAAATAAGAAGACTATATATTTTTCATGAAATGGGACATAAAATTTTAAATATATTATCAAATGAAAAAATAATCAATGATTTCATTAATACAATAGAAGTTACTTTGCAAGATAGAGGTTTAACTAATATAGACCTTAATTATAAAGAATTCGTCAAAGAAGGATTTTGGATGATTGAAGAATGCTTAACCCAAGAGTTAGCTGAATATTTAACATATTACTCTTTAAATAAAAAAAGACCTAGTTTTGAAAATAGAGTAGACTTAGGATGTTTAATATCTACTAACCATGATTACTATGGAATTTTTCAAATGCCTACGATTCATTTGGGTAAAACTTTATGTGACTGCGCAAATGAAAATTCCACTAATGAAGAAGTACTGTTAAACATGATAAAAAAATCCTTAAATTCTAATTTTGACCTAGAGTTAATTTCCAAATATAATCAAGGTAGTGCTGAACTATACTATGATTTGTTTTTAACCCTAAGAACTATGGGATTTATTAAACATCAAAAATATGCTTCCTTCGGAGTTGGAACTCCATTAAAAATTAACATCCAAAGTTGCTTAGATGCTATCGAAATGATAACCAAAAAGAACCGCGAATATCTGATAGAAGGATATTCAGAAATTAATTTTAAACATAATAAAACCGCCTAAAAGCGGTTTGTTTCATATGGTGCTGGAAACAGGACTTGAACCTGCGACCTGCTGATTACGAGACAGCTGCTCTACCAACTGAGCTATTCCAGCAAATTTAATGCAATTACATTATATAATATTTTTATATATTTGACTAGTTTATTTTCATTTTTAGTTTTAAAACTCATATACAGTTATAATAAACATCGCCTATTATTGTTTTTTTTAAACAATTAATGGTATAATCTTATAAGAAGGTTAAACAAAGGTGATAGTATGGCAGTAATAAAAATTATGGATGAACTTCTTGCTAATAAAATAGCTGCTGGTGAAGTAGTTGAAAGATGTGCCTCAGTTGTTAAAGAACTAGTAGAAAATAGTATTGATGCCGGCAGTACCGAAATTAAAGTTGAATTAGAAGATGCTGGAACAAGACAAATAAAAGTCATTGATAATGGTAAAGGCATGGATAAAGATGATGCGGTTTTAGCTTTTTCAAGACATGCCACTAGTAAAATAGATGATGAAGATGATTTATATCGGTTAACTACTTTAGGTTTTAGAGGTGAAGCCTTAGCATCTATCGCTGCCGTTAGTAAAGTTGATTTAAAAACATGCATGGGAGAAATAGGTACTCATGTTGTAATTAATGGTGGCAAAATATTAGAAGTTGGCTTAGGAGATGCTAGAAAGGGTACAACCATTACCGTCAGTGAACTTTTCTATAATACCCCAGCTAGATTAAAACACATGAAAAGTTTATATACTGAACTTGCCAGTATTACTGATTATATAAATAAACTAGCTTTGTCTAAACCTAATATCCGATTCACTTTAAAAAATAATGACAATGTTATTTTAAAAACCGATGGTAGTGGTAATATTTTAAAAGTTATTCAAAGCATTTATGGCACCGATGTTGCTAGAAAAATGGTTCCAATTAAAGGTGAAAATGCCGATTATGAAATATCAGGATATATATCCCTTCCTGAAGTCCATAGGTCAAGTAGAAATAATATGGTAACTATTGTTAACGGAAGAGTAGTTAGAAACATGGACATTAATAGAACCATAAATGATGCTTACCACTCATATAAACCAGATAATAGATATCCAATTACCGTTATCAACATTGAAGTTGACCCAAGTGTTATTGATGTCAACATCCATCCAACTAAAATGGATATTAAATTTAGTAAAATGGATACTTTACTAGAATTAATTAAAGTAACTATCTTTGCAGCTATTACTGATAGAAATTTAATACCCGAAGTATCGATTAGAAAAGAAAAACCTAAAAGAGAAGAGCTGCGTTTTGATTTAGAAAGGCATTCTCATACTGAACCCAAAGTTGAAACTGAGTCTATAGAGTTTGAAGAACCGGAAATTCCTGTCAACGAAAGTATCTATGAAGATGAAAATAATGGTGACATCGTTCATGAAGTTGTCATGGAAAATGATGAATATAAAATAAATACTAAAGAAAAAGAATTCATGCCGGAGATGTATCCCGTTGGTCTAGTTCATGGTACATATATTATTGCTCAAAATGAAAAAGGCATGTATATCATTGACCAGCACGCTGCCAAAGAAAGATGTAATTATGAAAAATTTAAAGAAGCCATGGGCAAACCTAATATTGCTTCAATTCCTTTGCTTTTTCCAATTACGATTGAACTATCAAATGATGAATTTATTATCTTAAAAGAAAATATGCATATCTTAGAAAATTTAAAATTCAAAATTGAAGAATTTGGCATTAATTCAGTTATTATCAAAGAACATCCAGCTTGGCTTCCAAAAGGTCATGAAGAAGAATCAATAAGAAAAATCATTGAAATTGTCATTGCCACAAAAAAAGATTTTAGTATAGAGAAATTTAATGAAAAAGTAGCCACTATGATGAGCTGTAAACACGCTATTAAAGCTAATACTAATATTACTATGGAAGATATGGAAGCTTTAATTTCCGATTTAAGAAATTGTAAAAATCCATTTAACTGTCCACACGGCAGACCAACAATGATTTATTATTCAAATTATGATTTAGAAAAATTATTCAAACGTAGTGGTTTTGATACAATTAAATAGAAAGAGGTATATATGACATATTTAGATTATAGTGCGACAACTCCTGTCGATGATGAAGTTTTAGCTACCTTTGTTAAAGCCTCAAAATTTATCGGTAATCCAAATTCCCTGCACGCCTTAGGAACTAAAGCCAAACACTTAATAGATGCATCGACTAATCAAATAGCTAGTATTTTAAACGTAAAACCTACAGAAATTATTTACACATCAGGAGCATCTGAAAGTAATAATACGATCATTAAAGCCATGGAAAAATTTCAAAATAGAGGCCAACATATAATAACTACAGCTTTAGAACATTCATCTATTTATGCTCCTTTAAAACAGCTAGAAGAAAAAGGTTTCAAAATAGATTATGTTCCTTTAGAAAATGGCTTAGTTAAATTAGATGCCTTAGAAAAAATGCTTTCAGAAGATACTGTTTTAGTTACCATTGCCATGGTAAGTAGTGAAACAGGTATTCGCCAGCCCATCGAAGAAATCGGTAAACTATTAAAAAAATATCCAAAAATAATCTTTCATAGTGATATAACCCAAGCTGTTGGAAAAATTAAATTTGATTTAACTAATGTTGATGCCGCTAGTTTTTCGGCCCATAAATTCTTTGGCTTTAAAGGAATTGGTGTTTTATATAAAAAAGAAAATCTGATAATTGAGCCGTTGATTGCTGGTGGTAAAAGTACTACCATCTTTCGAAGCGGAACTCCGCCAATAGAACTTATTGCCTCAACCGCCAAAGCCTTAAGATTAAGCTATGAAGACATTGATAACGATATTGTAAAAGTAAAAGAGTTAAACAAAACCTTAAAAGGAGCCTTAGCTCAATATCCAAACGTTTCAGTAAATAGTAATGAAAATTCCATTCCGCATATTTTAAATATTAGTGTCAAAGGAATAAAACCTGAAACATTGCTTCATAGCCTAGAAGAAAAAGATGTATATATTTCAACAAGGAGCGCTTGTTCAACTGGCGCAGCTTCCAAACCCGTTTTAGCTCTCACAAATGATGAAGAAAAGGCTAAAACAAGCGTTAGAATAAGTATTTCTAAAAAAACAACTGATAAAGATATTGAAAATTTTCTAAAAGCTTTTGATGAAAGTTATAAAAAATTAATGTAAGGAGAATTCATATGAAAATTAAAAAAATCTTATTTCTATTAACTTTATTGTTAATTTTACCATTTACAAAAGTAAAGGCCGAAGCAGATGTTAACGTTTTTTATGGTGAGGATTGTCCATTCTGTGCTAGAGAGGAAAAGTTTCTAAAAGTCTTAAAAAGTGAGCTAGGTGATAACCTTAACATTCAAATGTATGAGGTGTGGAATAACGATGAAAATAGTGAACTATTATCAAGTGTCCAAGCCGCTTTGAATAATACTGATGATGGTGTTCCTTTTGTCGTTATTGGAAATAAGACTTTTTCTGGATATAATGATTCTATTGCCGAAGATATAAAAAAAACTATCTTTGATAATTTAAAAAATCCAAAAGTTAACATTGTTGAATTAATAAAAAATGATGAGCCAGTTCCAACCAATACATCTTTAAATACTGATCCAACCATTCATTTCACTATTTTAGGTGATACTAATGTAAAAGAAACAAGCGCTGCAACCATTGCTGTAACCGAAGGCATGAGCGATGCTATAAACCTTGGATCTTTATGGGTAATGTTATTCTTATCTTGTATAATGCTATGTGTATATAATAAGAAAAAACGCTGGATTTTAGGTGGAATCTTTGTTTTAACTAGTACCATCACTTATGCAATACTTACATTTATTAATGCTGAATTTACTATTAGTCAAACAACCTTTATCAGAAGTTTTGTAAGCATTATTGCCATTATTATTGCTGCCATCAGTATAGATGCTCATATGAAAATAAACATTCCTAAAAAAAGCATATTACAGTCTTTTCAAGAAACATTCGGTAAAAAGCAGATGCTTGTATATGCCATCAGCATTATCATAACAAGTGTTATTGCATCATTTACTTTAGTAAACCAAGTTCATAGTTCACCATCCCTAGTTAAAACCGCCTTAGAAATTCAAAATATAATTGGTGGAGCCTATGTTAATATGGTTTTATATTTCTTTATGTACCTATTAGTAAGCCTAATTTTACTTGCCGTTGTAAATACAATCATTAAAGAACTAATAATTGAAAATACTATCGGAACTTATAATAGATTAATCGCTGGAATTGTTATGTTAATTGCTGCTGCTATTTTACTATTTGCCCCAAGTATATTTATGATGGTCTGACCTCAAAGAGGTCTTTTTTTTGCTCCAAAATATCGAGCATCTCGTTGCAAACTCCACTTTATAATGATATACTCGTTATAAGGTGAGGTTATATGGTCACAGAAACATATCTAAAAGAGTATGGATTTGACGATAAAACAATTAGTAAAATAAAAAAATTATCTTTAAAAACAAAAGATAATAAAATTGAAAATAACTTAAAATATTTTGAAAATCTTGAATACTCTAAAAATTCTATTATAAAAATGATTACAAAATATTATAATATTGTTAATTATAAATTAGATTTTCTAAAAGAAAAAATAAACTATTTCAAAAGCTTAGATTTAAATATAAAAGAAATTGAAAAGATCACAGCAAGTAAACCAACCATATTAGCCTATGGACTTCCAATTAGCCTATGGACTTCCAACCTTAAAAAGTAAAATAGATTCATTAAAAAAATATAATTTTAATGACCAAGAAATAAAACAAATAATCATTAAAATGCCATCAATTTTAAGTTTTAATGTAGAAACTTTAAATAGAAAATTAAATACATTATCAAAATTAAATGTTAAAAAAGTAATTATTCATAATCCAAAATTAGCTTTTATTCAAAGTGAAGTTTTAACCCTTGCTAGATATAATTATTTAAAAGAAATAAATTTTGAATTTAATGATAAAAGCATTAGATATTTATTTTCTGATAATAAAAAATTTACGACCAAGTTTAAAATAACTAAAGAAGAATTACTAAAAAAATACCCATAGAAGACATTACTTCATGTAACTTTAATTTGGAAAGTTGTAATGCTTGAATTAAATAGAAATAGTAATGAGATATAAAAACAAAGTGAATTGTCTTTGAAAGTATTTTTTGATGGTAAACCTATTATAATATGCTAAGCACTGGAGGATAATATCCATTGGCTTTAGCCACATAAATCCTTCAAGGACTGGAAAAAACAA
>CALVRK010000016.1 GCA_944358565.1 uncultured Bacilli bacterium | reverse complement strand
CTAACGGTAAAATTAAAGAAAATGATGGTATTTTAGTTTTCAATTTTAGACCAGATCGTCTAAGAGAACTTTTTACTGCTTTAACTAATCCTGAATTTTATGATTTTGAAAGAAAATTTATTCCTAATTTAAAATTAGTGACTATGATGCCAGTTGACAGTAAAGTTCTCTGTTCAAATCTCTTTACACATCCTAAAATTACTAATTATTTGGGCAAAATATTAGAAAAAAATAATTTAAAACAGTTAAGAATTGCCGAAACTGAAAAATATGCCCATGTTACATACTTCTTTGATGGAGAAAATAAAGATGAGCTAAAAAACTGTGACCAAATCCTAATTCCATCACCCAAAGTTGCGACTTATGATTTAAAACCTGAAATGAGCGCTTATGAAATAACAAGTACATTACTTGAAAAAATAGATAATTATGATGTTGTTATTTTAAATTTTGCAAACGGAGATATGGTCGGTCATACCGGTAATTTTGAAGCTACCGTTAAAGCTTTAGAAGCCATCGATGAATGTATTGGCAAAATATATGAAAAGATTAATAAATTAAATGGAACTTTGATAATCACTGCCGATCATGGTAACTGTGATTATATGTTAGATAGCGATAATAACATTATTACATCTCACTCTATAAATCCCGTTCCCTTTTTAATCACTGATAAAAAAATCACTTTAAAAAAAGGTAAACTCGCTGATATCGCACCAACCATTTTAAACTATTTAAAAATTACAATTCCAAAAGAAATGACTGGAGATATTTTAACTATAAAATAATTGTGATATAATATTTTAAGAATTAATGGTGGTTATATGAAAACGAATTATAATTTAATTATGGAAGATATTATTAAAAATATGCAAGGTAAACCTAAACTTTTATTGCACGCGTGCTGCGGAGTCTGTAGTAGTTCAGTAATTGAAAAGCTTTATCCTTTTTTTGAAATTACAATTTTGTATTATAACCCCAATATTTATCCCAAAGAAGAATATATAAAAAGATTAAATACCCAAAAAGAAATAATTGATAAAATGAATATAAACATTAAATTGCTAGAAATTGGTTATTTAAATGAAGAATTTGAAAATATAGCTAAAGGCCTAGAAGATGAAAAAGAAGGCGGCACGAGATGCACGAAGTGTTTTTATTTAAGATTAGAAAAAACCGCTAAAATAGCTAAAAACCTAAACTATGATTATTTCACAACCACTTTATCCGTCAGCCCTTATAAAGATAGTCAAAGACTAAATAAAATTGGTGAAGTATTAGAAAAAGAATATAATGTTAAATATTTATATTCAGATTTTAAGAAAAAAGAAGGTTATAAACGTAGTAATGAATTAGCTAAAATATATAACCTTTATCGCCAGCACTATTGCGGTTGTAAATACTCTTTAAAAGAAGCTTTAGAATATCAAAATAAGTAGGAGTATTATATGAAAAAGAAGTATGTTATTGGAATTATTGCTGTTGTTGTAATGTTAATTATTGGAATTTTACTTTTCCTTTTTTTGCCGCCAGAATTTAAATTTAACAAAGGTGATACTATTAAATTAAAATATGGCGAAAAATATAAAGAACCTGGTTATAAAATAACTAAATTTGGAAAAGATTATACCAAAAAAGCAAAAATTAAAAAAAATATTAAAAAAAAAAAATAGGAACTTATAAAATAACTTATGAAGTTAAAATAAATGGCATCACTTTTAAAAAAACTAGAACTGTAAAAATTATTGATGATGAAAAACCTGTTATAACATTAACAGGCAATGAAAATACATCTATATGTCCAAACGGAGAATATAAAGAAGAAGGATACACTGCTACCGACAACTACGATGGGGATATTACTAAAAAAGTCAAAATAACCACTAAAGATAATGTAATCACTTACTCAGTCAAAGATTCTTCTGGAAATCAAACTAAAATAACTAGAAAGATTAGTAAAGAAGATAAAACAGTTCCAACCATTACTTTAAAAGGAAATAAAACTATAACCTTATATTTAGGTAACGCTTATATAGATCCAGGTTATACAGCAACTGATAACTGTGATGGTGATATTACAAGTAATGTAGTTAAAAGCGGTAGTGTAAATGTAAATAAATTAGGAACATATAAGATCACTTATACTGTAAAAGATTCCTCAGGTAATCAAACTATAGTCGAAAGAGATGTTAAAGTAGTATCCAAACGAACTTATAATTCAGCATCTGGTAAAGGAGTTATATATTTAACCTTTGACGATGGTCCCAAACAAGGTACTACAAACCTTATATTAGATATTTTAAAAGACGAAGGAGTCAAAGCAACATTTTTTGTCACTAATAGTGGACCAGATTCCCTAATCAAAAGAGAATTTGATGAAGGACATACAGTAGGTCTTCACACGGCCTCACATAACTATGCTACTGTCTATAAATCAGTCAATAGTTATTATAATGATTTATTACAAATTCAAAATAGAGTTAAAAGAATAACCGGATATGAATCGAAAATAATTAGATTTCCTGGTGGTTCTTCTAATACTATATCTAAAAAATATTCAAAAGGCATTATGACTACTTTAACTAAAGATGTTGTAAATAAAGGCTATCACTATTTTGATTGGAATATATCATCAGGTGATGCAGGTGAAACAACAAGCCCAAGTGGAGTTTATAATAATGTCATTAAATCACTAAGCAAAAATAGAGCAAATGTTATTTTAATGCATGATATTAAAACTTATACAAAAGATGCTTTGAGAAACATCATTAGATATGGCAAAAATAATGGTTATACTTTTGATAAAATAACCATGTCAACTCCTATGGTAACTCACAGCGTAAATAACTAAGTCTACTAAAACAGTAGACTTTTATATTAATATAGTAAAAGCTTTGAAAAAGCTTATATTTTAAGGTATAATTGTAGTAGGTGAGAAGTATGCAGTATCAAAATATTAAAAAAAATATTATAAAATACAAAATTCCTATAATCATTATTATTTGTTTGTTTTTTAATATTGCTTTTTTTATAAGTTACTTAATTAAAATAAACACGCCAAAACAAACTTTTAAAGAAATAAAACCTTTAGTAAATTATAATAAAAAAATAAATTACCCTAAACAAAAACAAATAAAAAAAGAAAATATTAATCCATCAATAATTTCTGACAAAACAGTCTATTTAACCTTCGATGATGGACCTAGTTACTTAACAGAAGAAATATTAGATATTTTAAAAGATGAAAATGTTCCAGCAACATTCTTTGTCACTGAAAGGCAAATTGATAAATATGCTGATGTAGTAAGAAGAATGCAAGCTGAGAACCATACTATTGGTCTTCATACCTCAACCCATAATTATAGTTATGTTTATTCATCTGATGAAAATTACTTTAACGACTTAAATAACATTAGACAAAAAGTCTTTAGGATAACAGGAGTTAAGTCTAGGATTATAAGATTACCTGGTGGTTCTTCTAACACTATATCTAAAAAATATAATCTTGGTATCATCACTAGAATAACTAGTGCATTAGCAAAAAAATCATTTTACTATTTTGACTGGAACATCGATAGTGAAGATGCTTCGGGAAATTTAACTAAAGAAGACATTTATATGAATGTAACGAATAGAATACATAGTGGAACTAATATAATTTTAATGCATGACTTATCTACCAAAGTCTCAACCAAAGACGCCTTAAGAGATATTATAAAATATGCTAAAGCAAACGGTTACACCTTTGCTAAAATAACCAAAAGTACTCCGCAAATTCATCACCACATCAACAATTAAGATAAGTTTTGCTTATCTTTTTAAAACGCTAATTATGGTAAAATATGTAAAATGCAAAATGAAATTGTTAGGTTATTGACAATTTTTATAATAAGTAATAAAATGTACTACGGGTGTTAAAGAAGGTGAGTTTATGGAAAAGTTAAGAGTAACTTATCAAATAAAAAACTTAAATCACGAAATTATTAGATATATCTGTGAAACTAAAGTAGAAAAAAAAGAATTTCCAACACCTGCGCAAATGCAAATTCTTCATTACATATTTTCAAAAAAAGGCGATAAAGTCTATCAAAGAGATATCGGTAACGCTTTAAATTTAAGGAGAGCTACATTGTCTGAAATTTTAAAAACAATGGAAAAAAATGGCCTTATTTATAAAATTCCAGATAAAAATGATACTAGAATAAAAGAGATTATTCTAAGTGATAAAGCTCTTATTAATTTTGAAACAGTCAAAAAAAGTTTAAACAGCGCTGAAAAAGTTGTTACCAAAGGCATTGATAAAAAAGATCTAGATATTTTTTTATCAGTGCTGGCTAAAATGAACCAAAACATAAAAGAAGAAAGGATGAAATTATGCTAAAATTACTTAAAAATTTAACTAAAAAAGAATGGTTATTCGCACTATTTTGCGTCATTTTAATTGTTGGTCAAGTATGGTTAGAACTTAAAATTCCTGACTATATGTCTGAAATTACAGTCCTAGTTCAAACTGAAGGTAGCGAAATGAGTGAAATCATTTTAAATGGTGGCTATATGGTTTTATGTGCCTTAGGTAGTTTAATATTTGCTGTTGGCGCTGGTTATTTTGCCGCATATATTGCTTCCGAATTTTCTAAAAATACGCGAAAACAAATTTTCGAAAAAGCTTTAAATATTGATACCGAAGAAATTAAAAACTTTCAAACAAGTAGTTTAATCACTAGAACAACTAATGATGTCACCCAAATTGAAATGCTTATTGCCATGGGTTTACAACTACTAGTTAAAGCTCCAATTACTGCTGTTTGGGCTATCACTAAAATATTAAATAAAGGTTGGCAATGGAGTGCCATTACCGGTATTGCTGTTTTAATATTGCTTGGGGTTATCATCACTCTTATGATTATTGTTATTCCAAGATTTAAAATCGTCCAAAAATTAATCGATAAAATCAATGGTATTACCCGTGAAAATTTAACTGGTATTAGAGTTGTTAGAGCTTTCAATGCTGAAAAATACCAAGAAGAAAAATTTGATAAAGTCAATAATGACCTTACAAATTTACAACTTTTTAACCAAAAGAAATTCGCCATAATGATGCCTGTTATGTATTTAATCATGTATGGATTAACCTTATCAATTTACTTTATAGGGGCTGGACTAATTCAAAATTCTATCTTAGCCGATAAAATAACTATATTTGGTAACATGATTGTCTTTAGTTCATATGCTATGCAAGTTATTATGTCGTTTTTAATGCTTGCTATGATTTTCATGATCTTACCAAGAGCTAGTGTATCTGCAAAAAGAATTAATGAAGTATTAGATACTAAACAAAAAATCATCCCAGGAACCTTTAATGGAGAAACTAAAGAAAAAGGAACTGTAGAATTTAAAAATGTTTCCTTTAAATACCCAGATGCTGATGAATATGTTTTAGAAAACATTTCATTTAAAGTAAATAGGGGAGAAACAATTGCCTTTATCGGTTCAACTGGTAGTGGTAAATCAACTTTAATTAACTTAGTTCCAAGATTTTACGATGCCACTGAAGGTGAAGTGTTAATCGATGGAGTTAATGTTAAAGAATATAAAACCGAAGCTTTAAATAATAAACTTGGTTATGTACCACAAAAAGCCGTTATGTTTGCTGGTACCGTTAATTATAACATTAGTTATGGAGATAATGGTAAAGAAGAAATTAACCAAGAAAAAATCAAAGAAGCTGCTACTATAGCGCAGGCCGATGAATTCATCGAAAAAATGGAAAAACAATATGAAACTCATATTGCCCAAGGCGGAACTAACGTTTCAGGTGGTCAAAAACAGCGTTTAGCTATTGCAAGAGCTATTGCTAAAGACCCAGAAATATACATCTTTGATGACTCATTTTCAGCTTTAGATTATAAAACTGACGCCGTTCTTCGTAAAGAGTTAAAAAACTATACTAAAAATGCGACTAGCTTAATTGTTGCTCAAAGAATTGGAACTATTATGAATGCCGATAAAATAGTTGTTTTAGATAGCGGTAAATGTGTCGGTATTGGAACCCATAAAGAATTATTAAAAACTTGTGATATTTATAAACAAATAGCACTGTCACAACTTTCAAAGGAGGAACTAGAAAATGCCTAGACCAAATCATGGACCTGGAGGAAACGGATCATACGAAAAAGCAAAAGACTTTAAAGGTGCGATTAAACGTTTATTCTCAGAATTAGATATTTATAAAACTTTAATTGTCATCGCTTTTACCCTTGCAATTTTGGGTTCCATTTTATCCATTTTAGCGCCTAATAGATTGTCTGATCTAACCGATGAAATTTCTAAAGGTTTAGTTATCAATAAAGACAATATGGCAGCTTTAAATAAATCCGCTAGTCAAAATTTAAATGAAGATAAATTAAAAGAAATACTTCCAAAAATATTAAACCCGGATATGTCCGAAAATAATATTAGAGAAATTATGAAGGATAGTGAAATATCAAACAAAGATAAAGAAAACTTTCAAAATATTTTAAGTGAATTAGAAGGTGGCGCGCAAACTGCAACATTCCAAAAATTATCATCACTACCAAATAGTATTCTCGAAAAAATATTTCAAGATTCAAAGTATGATAATCAAATAATTAAAGGTAAAGATAAAATAAATTTAATTAAACATAGTGACGATATATCAAAAATTGATCTATCTGAAAATCTACAAAATATTTTCTTCGATGAAATAACAATCGACGGTATAAAAATTTCCGCACAAGATCAATATGAATATATAAAAACTTTAAGCTCATTAGATAAAAAAAGTGATGAATCACAGTTATATAAAACCTTAGATACTCTTCCAAAATCGATTAAAGAAGCTATCGAGCCTGTAATGGATATGGGTAAAATTAAAGGTATAACTTTATTACTTGTCTGCATGTATCTAGCTAGTGCCTTATTCACATACATTCAGTCAATTTGTATGACTAATGTTTCAAATAAATTTGCCAACAATTTAAGAAATCAAATATCAGTTAAAATAAATAAATTACCTCTTAAATACTTTGATAAAAATCAAGTTGGTGACATTTTATCAAGAGTTACTAACGATGTCGATATGATTGCTCAATCTATGAACCAGTCATTAGCATCGCTAGTAAGTAGTATCACTTTATTTTTAGGTAGTATAATTATGATGTTTGTAACTAACTGGATTTTAGCTCTAACCGCTATTATTTCAAGTTTAATCGGCTTTGTTGGTATGGCTTTAATTTTAAAAAATTCACAAAAATATTTCTTACAAAGACAAACTGAACTAGGTCATTTAAATGGTCACATTGAAGAGATATATTCAGGATTAAACGTCGTTAAAGCATATAATGGTAAGGTAGAAGCTACTGAAAAATTTGATGACTATAATAATAAAGTTTGTCAAAGTAATAAAAAAAGTCAATTCTTATCAGGTTTAATGCAACCACTTATGGCTTTCATTGGTAACTTTGGTTATGTTGCTGTTTGTATTGTCGGAGCTATGCTTACAATGAATGGTCAAATTTCCTTTGGTGTTATTGTTGCCTTTATGACATATGTTAGACTATTTACTAATCCATTATCACAAATTGCCCAAGCAACTACCTCACTTCAGTCAACAGCTGCCGCTAGTGAAAGGGTCTTTGAATTTATCGACGAGACCGAAATGAGTAGTCAAGATAACTTAACAAAACATTTAAATAAAGAAGATGTTAAAGGTTATATTGACTTTGAAAACGTTGTCTTTAAATATGATGGTAATGATAAACCTACCATCAAAGATTTCAGCGCTCATGCGAAACCTGGTCAAAAAGTTGCTATTGTAGGCCCAACCGGAGCTGGTAAAACAACTATGGTAAACTTGCTTATGAAATTTTATGATATTAACTCTGGAGATATCAAAATAGATGGGGTTTCTACTAAAGAATTAACTAGAGAAAATATTCACGAACTATTCACTATGGTCTTACAAGACACCTGGTTATTCGAAGGAACCATTAAAGAAAACATTATATATAATAGAACTAACATTTCCGATAAAAAAGTAAGTGAAGTTTGTAAAGAAGTTGGTCTAGATCACTTTATTAGAACATTACCTAAAGGATATGATACGCTATTAAATGATAATGAAAGTGTTTCAGCCGGTCAAAGACAGTTACTTACTATCGCAAGAGGAATGATTGAAGATTCACCTTTCTTAATCTTAGATGAAGCAACCTCAAACGTTGATACTAGAACTGAAGAACTTGTTGGAACTGCTATGGATAAACTAACCGAAGGTAAAACATCGTTTATAATTGCCCATAGATTATCAACCATTAAAAACGCTGATCTCATCTTAGTAATGAAAGATGGAAATATTATCGAGCAGGGTAATCACAAAGAGTTAATGAAACAAAATGGCTTTTATGCAAGCCTTTATAATTCACAGTTCGAACAGTAGAAAATCCTACTGTTTTTCTTTACAAAATTAAAAAACATGATATAATAATGCCCGCAAAGGAATGATTATAATGAATATAATTGTTAATATTATGATAATTTTATTAATGATTTTTAATATCTATAATTTTAAAATAGCATATAAAGATGTTAAAGAGTTATATAAAACATATAAAGATAAAAAAGCAAAACGAAAAGAAATAAAAAATAGTTTAGAAAAAAGAAAACTAGTTTTATATAAAAATCTACAAGAGTTAAAAAATATTGACCTAGACACTCCATTATACGGAAAATTTACGCAAATTGAAATGGCTCGCTTTTTACAAGTTACTAAAAAACTAAAAGAAGAAAATGAAACATTATTTATCTTTGCTAGCGATTTATTAAAAAATGTAAAAATCGAAAATATGCGAAACTTTATGAAAAATGCTCCATATATTACTATCAACTATCTTCCGCAAAAAGAAGCTTTAAAAAACGGTAACCAAATTAAAGCCGGTACTTATACTTTATGCAGCAAACAAATTGATATTTATTTTGATCAAAATAACACCACCTTATATCATGAACTACTCCATGCCGCATCATCAGACTTTTCATATAATGTTTCAGGCTTTCATATATGTTTAGAAACAGGTGAATCACTTGGTAAAGGCTTAAATGAAGGTTATACCGAACTTTTAAACAAAAGATTTTTTGCTAAAAAAAGTAAATCTTATACTAAACTCCAAAAACTAGCCGAATTAATTGAATTATTTTATGAAGATAAAGAAGATATGATCACTGACTACTTTAATGCCGATGCGATCGGACTTATTGGTGAATTATTAAAAAGTATGAGTTTAGAAGAGGCTATTAATATCCTTGTCGAAATAGACGGTTTTTTAGATAACCGTTTAACCATGATAGATTATTTAAAATTAAAGCATAAAATTCAAAAATTATATCAAACAAATTCTATTTCACAAAAGAAACAAGAACTTTCATATAGCAAAAAAATACTTGTCAAGAAGTCATTTAATAAAAATGCAAAAATTTGACACAACTTGACAAGCACGCTATTTAGAGATATAATTAAATACGTCTGTTAAAGGAAGTGATAACATGCAAAAAAACAAATTAAACTACTTAAGAGATATCAAAGAAGCCTTAAAAACATATAATGAAGAACACCAAATAGTAGACTTTGAATTAATTCAAAAAATATATGGATATAGTGAAAATTTAGATAATTTAACTGAAATAGAGTTACATGAGTTAGATAGTTTTATTGCTGAAAATACTATCAGTATTCATCACTTAGCTAATATATATTTAGATAAAAAAGGTGAAGAAAATTTAAATCACATGTTGACTAAAATGCTACCACTTCAAATAACTAAGCCACAAAGCAACATTAAGTTTATTAAAGGTAAAGAAGAGATTTTAACAGATGCTATCTATCAAATAAATAAAGTTAGAGTTTTATGCAAGAAAAGAAAAAAATTACCAAAAGCTGCATAAAACTTTTTTCTTTCACAAACACTTCACATAGAAATAGTATTATGATACTGGAGATGATTTTATGCGACTATTAATAGTAGATGATGAAAAATTAATTAGAGATGTCATCAAAACATATGCTGAAACTGAAAATTACGAAACTGTTGAAGCTGAAAACGGACTAGACGCCTTAGAAATTATCAAAAATCAAAAAATTGACTTAATTGTTTTAGATATAATGATGCCTAAAATGGATGGAATGACTTTCTTAGAAGAAGTTAAAAAAATAAGTAATATTCCAGTAATTATTCTTTCAGCTAGAAATGAAGAATACGATAAACTTCGAGGTTTTGATTTAGGAACCGACGATTATCTAACCAAACCCTTTAGCCCAAAAGAACTTTTAGCTAGAATTAAAGCGATTTTAAAACGCAGCGGAAAAATGACTCCAAATAATTATGAATATAAAGGATTAAAAATCGATTACCCAGGCCACGCTGTATTTATCGATGGTAAAGAAGTTAAACTAACACTAAAAGAATATGAATTACTATGTTACTTTGTTACAAATGAAAACATCGCTTTATCTCGAAATCAACTTTTAAACAAAATTTGGGGATATGATTTCTTTGGTGATGATCGTACAATTGATACTCATGTTAAAATGCTTCGCAATAATCTAGGACCCTACCGCGATTTAATTACAACAGTAAGAGGCGTAGGTTATAAATTTGTGGTAGAAAACAATGAATAAAAAAAATATAGAAAGCCTCAAATGTAAATTTAAAAGCATCAAAACAAATAGTTTAAAAATTAATATTTGGCTTTTTTTAATTGCCTTTTCTGTTTTTATTTTATGTTTTTTATGGCTGTTTCAAATTGTTTTTTTAAAAAGCTACTATAAATCATATAAAACCGAAGAGTTAGATAAAGCGGCTACTGAATTAAAAGAAAGTGCTGCTTTAAATAACCAGATTATTGAAGATATTGCCGAAAGAAGAGATATATGTATCGAAATATATGGTCAAAACACATATTTATCAACCATATCAAATAAAGGTTGTATGGAATTTGGTAATCGCAATTTCAAAGTTAAACAAAACTTCATAAACAGTAATCGACTAGAACAACACTACACCTTAATTAATGAAAAATTTGAAAACGAAACTTTAATTTATGCTTTAAAATTAGATAAAGATGTTTATGCCTTTATTAATGCTTCTTTAGAACCGCTAGATTCAACTATAACTATTTTAAGCAATCAATTTATCATAACAACTATCACCGTTCTTATTTTATCTTTAATAATTGGATACTTTATCTCTAGAAAATTATCCAAACCAATTATTAAAATAAGTGATGAAGCCAAAAAACTAGCTGATGGTAATTTCTGTGCTGATTTTAATGCCAATAGTGATATTTACGAAATAACTGAACTAGCTGATTCATTAAAATATGCCAAAGAAGAATTATCTAAAACTGAAAGTTTAAAACGTGATTTAATGGCCAATGTTTCTCATGATCTAAAAACCCCATTAACCATGATCAAAGCTTATGCCGAAATGGTTAGAGACTTAACTTATAACAATAAAGAAAAAAGAGAAGAAGATTTAAATATTATTATCAAAGAAACCGATAGATTAACTTTACTAGTTAATGATATCTTAGATTTGTCGGCTGCTCAATCTGATAATCTAAATTTAAACATAGAAAAAATCGATTTAATCAAATTAATTAACGAAGTTATTAAAAGATTTCAAATTCTATCAGAACAAGAAAATTATAAATTTATTTTTAATCATCCAAATAAAGTAATTATTCATGCCGATTATAAAAGAATTTATCAAGTAGTTTATAATTTAATAAATAATGCCATAAACTATACCGGTAGCAATAAAAAAGTATATATCGATATAATAGAAGATAAATATAAATATATCATTTCAATAAAAGATACTGGTAAAGGCATAAAACAAGAAGATTTAAAACATATTTGGGATAAATATTACCACAGTGATAAAAAACATAAACGAAATAACTTCGGCACTGGCTTAGGTTTATCAATCGTTAAAAACATTTTACAGATCCACAATTATAAATATGGTGTTACAAGTTCTGATAAAGGATCGATATTTTATTTTGAAATTCCAAAAGATAATTAATTTCTATGTTAATTATCTTTATTTTGTGGTAAAATTATAATAGGTTGAAAATAACCAAAGAATAATAGGGGAGGATTTTAAATGGAAGAATTATTTAGTTTTTTGTATTTCTTTATTGCTACACTAAGTATCATATTAATTATTTGTTATGCCGCATTAGCTATTTTCTTAAATAATTTTAGTAAAAAAGTTGATGGAGAGCCTAGTATTATGTCTTGGATACCTTTTGCCAATATATTCCTATTAGGAAAATTAACCTTTAATAAAGATGCAGGATATGGCTTAGTCGCATTATTTGTCCTATCATGTACTCTTACTATGCAAATTGATAGAATGACCATTGTTCTATCATTGCCAAGCATTGTGCAAATGATATTAGGCGCTGTATTTGCTGGAACCTTTGTCGTTACTTTAATATTTGGAATTAGAAAATATGGTAGAATCAAAAGCAATAATAAAAGTAATAAAAATACAAAAAATACTAAAGAAGTAGAAGAAATAGCTAAAGCTAATAATGAATTTTTTAATAATTAAACGTCAAATAAGACGTTTTAATTTTAAAGAAAAAATGTGTTATACTATTAATAGGTGGTTTTATGGTATACCTTTTATATGGAACAAAAAATTTTGAAATTGAAGAAAAAATTAAAAAAATAAGTAAAGATATAGATGATATGAATATTAGTAAATATGATTTAAATAATGATATGTTATCTTTAGTCTTGGAAGATGCAAAGACTATGTCTTTGTTTGGTGATAAAAAATTAGTTATCGCGGATAATGCTAATATGTTTACAGGTTCTACCTCTAAAGATAGTGAATTAATTGAAGAATATTTAAATCATATAAATGAAAATACGATTTTTATCTTAATTGTTCATAGTGATAAACTAGATACAAGAAAAAAAATAACTAAACTCATTCAAAAAGTTGGTAAAGTTCAAGAATTTAACGATGAATTAGACACTACTAGTCTAGTTAGAAGATTATTTAAAGATTATAATATCGATTATAAAACAGTACATCTATTTATAGATAGAGTAGGTAATAACCCTCTAATTATCCAAAATGAAATAAATAAAATAAAAATTTATAAAGGTAATGATAAAAATATTACTGAAGAAGATATTTTAAATTTAACTACTAAATTAATCGAAATAGATATATTTAAATTAATCGACTATATTGTTAAAAAAAATAAAGAAAAAGCATTAGAATTATACTACGAAATGCTTAAAATGAATGAAGAACCAATCAAAATTGTTGTTATTTTAGCTAATCAATTTCGAATAATATACCAATCTAAAGAATTGCTAAAAAAAGGTTATAGCGAAAAAGATATTGCAAGCACACTTAAAATCCATCCATACCGAGTAAAACTTGCTATTCAAAATGGCCGAAATTATAGCTCAGATACTTTACTTCAAAATCTAAATGCCTTAGCTGATATTGATATTGGTATAAAAACTGGTACCATAAGCAAAGATTTAGCCCTTGAATTATTTATATTAAAATAGACAAAATAAAAAAAATATGATATATTATTATATGCATAAATGATTTATTTTATTAATTTATGCATATAATAATAATGCTACTGAGTAGCAATCAAAAAAAGCAGGTGAAGCCAACCTACAAATGGCAGCTAAAAAAGTGAGTGAAGCCAGCTCTATAAATGGCAGCTAAAAAAGTGGATTAGAGAGCATACTCTAATCCTTTTACATATTTCTTTGTAAAAGTTTACAAAAAGACATTTACAAGAACACATGTTTGTGATATATTGAACCTACCTAAAAGGAGATTTTACATATGTATAGAAATATTAAAATTGTAAAAATAAATTCTGACTACTGCGATTATTTAAGAAATTTTGACAATAAAGTGGTATATAATGCTGGCAATAAACACCTAAGACCTTTTGTAGGCATATTATTTACAATAAATAAATGTGAATATTTCGCCCCATTATCTAGTCCAAAGGAAAAACACAAAAAATTAAAAAATACTATTGATTTAATAAAAATTAAAAATGGTGAATATGGTGTAGTCAATTTTAACAATATGATTCCAGTAACTAAACAAAATTACATTGAATTCAATTTAAAGCAAATACCAAACACTAAAAAAGAAAAATCTAGATTAAATCTACTTAGAAATCAATTAAGGTGGTTAACATCACACAAAAAAGATATATATATATAAAATCAAAGTTGTTATATGAACTATACAGAAAAAATAAATTACCAATTAATGTAAAAGAAAGATGTTGTAATTATGTATTATTGGAAACAAAATGCAAAGAATTTAATGAAAATTAAAAACATTTACATATTATTTATTTTATCGTAAATGTTTTTTAAATTAACTTCATATTTACTAGTTGTTTTAGGAATATAATATTTTCTTCCCACTAATTCATCAGGCAAATATTGTTGTTTTACATAACTACCTTTATAATTATGTGGGTATTTGTAATCTTTAGAATTAGTTTTAATATGATCAGGGACTTTACCCACATGTCCCATTCTAACATCACTTATCGCATTATCCAAAGCCACATGCGCACTATTTGATTTAGGCGACAATGTCATATCGATAACAATTTCTCCAAGTGGTATTCTAGCCTCTGGAAGGCCAACTCTCTCAGCTGCTTTAATCGCTGCTTCTAATCTTGGACCAATAGCTGGATTTGCTAAACCAATATCTTCATAAGCAATAACAGAAAGTCTCCTAAATATGATATCTAAATCTTCAGCTACTATAAGTCTGGCTAAATAATGTAAAGCAGCATTGACATCACTACCTCTAATTGATTTTTGTAAAGCGCTGATCACATCATAATAACCATCATCATTTTTATCAATATATAAACTAGGTTTATTATTTATTTTCTTAACATCATCTAAATCTATTTTAAAATCATCAGATGCATAATATACTACTTCTAACAAATTATAGGCATATCTTAAATCCCCGCCGGATAGCCTTGCAATATAACTAATAGCATCATCACTAATATCTATTTTATCTAAATATTTACCAGCTTTATTTAAAGCCTCTTTTATATCATCTTCGCTAAGCATTTTAACTTCAAATAACTGACATCTACTTCTGATAGCCGGATTAATCGAATGATAAGGATTAGCCGTTGTAAGCCCAATTAAAGTAATTAAGCCATTTTCTAAATAGGGGAGTAGTAAATCTTGTTTATCCTTATTTAAACGGTGTATTTCATCCATTATAAGGACAATCCCACCACTTACCCTAGCTTTATCAATTACCTCATCTAAGTCTTTTTTGCTATTAATAACTGCATTTAAAAATTCATATTTTAAATCAAGTTCATTAACAATCGTATAAGCTAAAGTTGTTTTACCAGTCCCGCAAGGACCATATAAAATCATCGAAAAAATTTTCCCATGTTTTATTAAATTAAATAAAATTTGCCCTCTAGCAATTAAGTGCTTTTGGCCTACCACATCTTCTAATTTATTTGGTCTTAAAATATCCGCTAGTGGTCGCATATTATCACCGCCAATATATATTATATCATGTATATTTCTTTTTTTTTAACTCATTTTCTGATAAAATTAAAGTAGGTGAGACACATGAACGAAAAATTAATAACTGAATTCATTGATTATCTGCTTTTTGAAAAAAAATACAGTAAAAACACCATTGATTCATATAATCGTGATTTAAAAAAAGCTAACACATATCTTAATAAAAATTTTACTAAATTAACTAAAAAAGATATTCAAAATTACATTCAAAATCTTTCAAAAGAAGAAAATTCATCTAGTGTATCACGTAATATTAGTACTCTAAAAAGTTTTTATAAATTTTTAGAATTAAATAAATATACAAATATTAATCCATTAACCACTATATCTAATCTCAAAGTTCGAAAAAGCCTTCCTAAAGTCTTATCTGAAGAAGAAGTGGATAAGCTACTAGATATTAATTTAAAAACAAATTTTGATTACCGTAATAAAGCCATGTTAGAACTGATGTATAGTAGTGGTCTTAGAGTCAGCGAACTTGTTAATCTATCTGTTAATGACATTGATTTAAAAAATGCCTATGTTAGAATATTTGGTAAAGGTTCAAAAGAGCGAATTGTTCCTCTAAATGACTATGCCATCGAAGCTTTAAGTAATTATATTTTAAACTACCGTAAAAGTTTATTTAAACATGGCGAAAGTAATTATTT
>CALVRK010000015.1 GCA_944358565.1 uncultured Bacilli bacterium | reverse complement strand
AATAATTCTTTAGCTGAAAAAAAGATTCAAATAGGAGCAGAACTTACACATGGCCTTGGAGCAGGAGCTAATCCACAAATTGGTAAAGAAGCAGCACTTGAGTCTAAAACTGAACTTGAAGAAGCTTTAAAAGGCGCTGATATGGTATTTATTACCTGCGGTATGGGTGGTGGAACAGGTACTGGAGCAGCACCAGTTATCGCTGATATTGCACAAAATTCTGGAGCTTTAACAATTGGTATTGTTACTAAACCATTTTCTTTTGAAGGTAAAAAAAGAATGACACAAGCTTTAGATGGTATTGAGGAACTTAAAAAACATGTTGATACTTTAATTGTGGTACCAAATGATAGATTAAGAGAAATTATCGATAAGTCAACACCATTACTTGACTCATTTAAAGAGGTTGATAATGTATTACGTCGTGGTGTTCAATCTATTTCTGATTTGATTGCATGCCCAGGATTAATTAACCTTGACTTTGCTGATGTTAAAACAGTTATGGAAAAACGTGGTAGTGCTTTAATTGGTATTGGTGCTGGTGTTGGAGAAGATAGAGCTATTGAAGCTGCTAATCAAGCTGTGCTTAGTCCACTTTTAGAAACTAGTATTGATGGAGCAACAGATGCAATTATCAATGTAACTGGTGGACCTAATTTAACTTTATTTGAGGTAGAAGAAGCTGTTGAAGCTATTAGAAAATCAGCTAATACAGATATTAATACAATATTTGGTGCGGTTATTAATGAGAATTTTACTGACGAGCTTATTGTTACAGTTATTGCGACTGGTTTTGATCAAAATAAAGAAAAAGAAGAAGAGGATACAACACCAATACTTGGTTTAGATGATGAAGATACAGTTATTCCAGCATTTTTAAGAAAACGTGGAAATTATTAGACTTTCTAAAAAGAAGGTCTTTTTTTTACCTCACCTTGGATAAAATAAAAAGCCGGTTACGGCTTTATAAAGTTTTTCCTTGATTTATTTGGTAAATTTTAGTTGGTGTTTTTTTACAATATACAGATATTCTATTATATGGATCATTCGTACTGCCTAAATCAGTACATGTGCTTAGGATAAGAACTTCGTCACCAGCTTCAATTTTAGTGTCAGTTTGAATTATAGATGAGTTTTGAATGTTTGTCATATCATTTAAGAAGGCATTTTGGTCACTAAAGTTACCTAATCCTTGAGTTCTTGGATCGTTAACGATGCAAGATACAACATCTAAATCGTATTCACCTTCTTCAGTATATAATTTTAAAGAATTATCGTTTCTTAAAGTGCTGTCAAAAGTAGCTTGGTCTTGGCAGGCATTGGCTAGACCAGTAAACATATTTTTACCATCATTATTGAAGTTATGGCCCCATATCCTAGTAACTTGATCATCTTTATTATTGGTACAGTCCATAAATAAAGTTCCTGTAACAGAATATTGATTATCAACAGAGTGTCTTGTATAATAAGTCATATCATCATTACTATTAGTAGTAACTACTGGATAATATCCACCTTCAAAACAGCTACCTTCAATAACAGCAATTATATTTGGATTAGTTTCTCTTAATTTTTCAAAGTCATATTTACTTTCTTCTACAGGTATGGCTGTTTCGCTATCTGTAAGATTATTTTGAGTATTATCATAAATAATATCACTATTAGGATTGTAATCAGGATTAATGGCTGCGGCTACTACATCATTTTGTTTATTGTTAGATAAGGTTATATCTATTAATTTAAAAGCAGTTGGAAAGAAATAAAAACCTAAAACTCCAATTCCAGCAACGATAAGACCTTTATAAATGTTTGACACAATCATTTTTTTAAATTTATTTTCTCTTTGTAACTTCATTTTATCACCATCTATATTATACTATTTTTTTCGAAAAAAAGGAAATAGTTAAAAATAGTCGTATATATATTATAAAGGGCATATTGTGACAAAAAAAATGTGCTTTTTATTTTAAAATGATTTTAGGTGATGTTATGAAAAAATATTTATTTCCAGTTTTTATATCTTTGATTTTAGGTATTAGTATGGCTTACTTTATTATTAGGCAGTATGAAACAATGCCAGCTTTAGCAGTTTCTTCGGAGGCTGAGACTTTATATTATATAAAATGTGGTGTATATAAAGATATTGATACAATGAATGATAATATGAAAGATTTTATAAATTATATATATAATGTTGAAGATAATCAATATCATTCTTATATTGGTATTACAACCAGTAAAGATAATGCCTTAAAAATACAAAATTATTATAAAGAAATAGGATATGAAACAGAGATTGAACAGAGAATTACAGATAATAAAGATTTTATTAATATATTAAAACAGTATGATGAACTGCTTACAAAAACAGATGATAATGAATCAGTTAAAGTTATTTGTAATCAAGTTTTAGCAAAATATGAGGAGTTGGTGAAGTGAGTGTAAAGTTAAAGGAAATGCCGCTTTTAGAAAGGCCTAGAGAAAGATTAATTAATGTTGGAGTAGAAAATTTATCTGATGAGGAGTTACTCGCTATTGTTTTAAAAACTGGTTCTAAAGAGATGTCGGTTAAAAGTTTATCTTCTTATATTTTAAGTAGTTTAGGTGGAATAGAAAATTTAAAAAAATTAAATTTTCATGAAGTGAAAAAAATAAAAGGAATAGGTGAAGCTAAGGCGTGCACATTAGTGGCTTTAAGTGAGATTGCTAGAAGAATGAATAGAAAAGTGGCTTCAATTGTTGGTACAAAATTGAATACACCTTTAAAAATTTTCGAGTTTTATAAAAGTAAAATTAATGATAATCAAGAAGAGTTTTACTGTATTTATTTAGATGCGAGTAAAAAGGTTATTGAGGAAAAATTGTTATTTATTGGAACGGCAAATTATAGTTTAGTACATCCAAGAGATATTTTTAAAGAAGCTTATTTACTTAATGCAACTGGCATTATTTGTATACATAATCATCCTAGTGGCGAGGTTAAACCAAGCACTGAAGATATTAATTTGACAATTAGATTAAAGGAAATAGGGGTATTACTTGGAATTAGAATTATCGATCATATAATTATTGGAGATGAGAAATATTATAGTTTTTTAGAAAATGGGAAAATTTAGTTGGCAATATTTTTAAAATGTATTATAATTTTAATGGGTGACGGCTATGTATAATAAAAAGAGATTTAATAAAAGATATTTACTTATTTTGTTTGTGGTGGTTATAGCTATGGTGTTAACTCTTTTGGCCGCATCATTAAAGGAAGATCGTGATTTAAATCCGATCGAGAAAGTGGCAAAAGATATTGGAACAGTTGTTTTAAAAGTGGTTTCTACGCCTTTTAATTTTGTTCATGATAAATTGGATGAAATGGCTGAAAAAAACAATCTGTATAAAAAATATAAAGAACTTAAAAATAAAGAAGATCAAGTTGATTCGGTAATTGCTCAAAATGAAAATTTACAAAATGAAATAGATAAGTTAAAAGAAACTTTGGATTTAAAGACAGTTTTAAGTGATAAGGTATATCTTAATGCAACAGTAGTATCGCGAAATATTGGTTATTGGTATGATGAGATAACTATTGATAAAGGTAGTAAAAATGGCATTGAAAAAGGTATGGCGGTCATTATACCGGATGGCTTAATTGGTCAAATTACTAAAGTTAGTAATTATTCTAGTACTGTTAAACTTCTTTCTAATGAAAATATGAATGATAAGATAAGTGTTAAGATAAAAGTTGGCGATGGTTATGTTTACGGACTTATTTCAATGTATGATTCTAAAACTAATACTTATACAGTAGAGGGCATTAGTGAGAATGTCGATATTGAAAAAGGGGCGGATGTAGTGACAACTGGTATGGGAACAATATTTCCAAGTGGACTTATGGTAGGTACAGCTCAAAAGGTAACAACGGATAATTTTGATTTGTCAAAAGTAGTTGAGGTTAAAGCTTCAGTTAATTTTGATGATTTGGATTATGTAACTGTTTTAAAAAGGAAGTCTGAATGAAGGCAATAATTATAATTATTTCTTTTTTACTAGAAGGGGTTGTTTCCAATTTTGTACCTATTAATGGCTTTTTTGCTCCACTTTTTACATTAGTTGCTTTAATAATTATTTATCCGCTTTTTGATGAAGAGGTAGAATACTATAAATATACATTTTTGACAGGCCTAGCTTATGATTTGTTTTATACTGATACAATATTATTTCATGCAATTATCTTTTGCTTTATGGCATTTATTATTACTCGGTTAAACTTAGTTTTAAGTGATAATTATCTTAATATCTTAATAATTATGGGGATATGTATTTTGATTTATAGAGTAGTTACTTATGGATTTTTAGTGCTTGTTAGTAGTATGGTGTTTGATATGGCAGCTTTAATAATGAGTATTTTAAAATCATTAATTATAAATTTAATTTATAGTGTATTATTGTTTTTTATAGTAAAAAAATGTCAAAAGAAATATAAGTTTTAAATTGCTTGCCAAGTTAGATGCCATGACAATGGATAATAGTGAATTTGTAAATATAGTAAAACGTGAAATATTTAATCAATATATTTATGTATATACGACAAGAGGAGATATTGTTGAACTACCTAGTGGGTCAACTCCTATTGATTTTGCTTATAAAATACATATAGATGCTGGAAATACAATGATGGGGCAATTGTCAATGAAGTGCCTGTTGCTTTAGATTATAAACTTCAAAATAAAGATAGAGTTAAAATTATGACTGATCTAAAAGCTTTTGGTCCAAAGCTTGATTGGCAAGAAAAGGTTAAAACAACAAAAGCTAAAAGGTTGATTAGAGAATTTAATAGGAAAGTGAATAAATAAAATTAATTTGAATTAATTAGAAATTTGGTGATATTTTCTAATTTTAAGTTTCTAGATGCTTTGATTAAAATTAAAGTATCTTTTATTTTTTTATTTTTTAGATAATTGATTGTTTCTTGATAATTGTTAAAATAAGTTGCTTGATATTTTATTTTTGTGATCTGATTGCCAATAAAAATTACTTTTTTATTATTAATTTTATTTAAAAGTAAGGGGATTTGCTGGTGTATTTTTTTACTGTATTTACCAAGTTCATTAATGTCTCCTAAAATTAATAATTTGTGTTTTTTTTCTTTTTCTAAGAGTTTTAAAACACCGGTTAACGATTCTAAGGATGAATTATAACAATCATTAATAATTGTGTTGTTATGTTTGTCATTTAAAATATTCATACGCATATCAAATCCTTGGTAGTTACTTAAAGCATCAATGATAGTATTTATATCTATTTTTAAATATAAGCCGATATGGATAGCAATTAAAACATTATTTATTAGATGAGATGGAAGGTTGATTTTTATTGTGTATTTTTTGTTTTCAATATTTATGTTGAAAGTAGAATTTGTTAATGAGGTTTTTAAGTTATAAGCTACAAGATCATTGTTTTTTTTAAAACCACTTTTATAAGCCTTTTCTTTTTGTAATAACTCATCATCGCCGTTTACAAATAATGGTCCTTTTAAACCTTCTTTGATTTCTAGTTTAGCTTTTAAAATATTATCTTTACTACCTAGGTTACCAATGTGAGAAGTGCCGATGTTAGTAATTATAGCTATATCAGGAGTAACCATTTGTGAGAGATATTTTATTTCATTTAAATGATTCATCCCCATTTCGATAATAGCTATTTCATCATCTTTATTTAAATCAAACATAGTTAGGGGAACCCCAATATGATTGTTATAGTTTTTTTTGCTTTGGTGACATTTATATTTAGTTTTTAAAACAGTATAGATTAACTCTCTAGTTGTTGTTTTACCAACACTACCTGTAATAGCAATAACTTTAGGGTTATATTTATTTTTAATTAATGAAGCAAGATGGCCTAAGGTTTTGGTAGTATCTTGAACTAAAATTGTTGGAATATTATAAGATGCTTTTTTACTGACAATTATTAATGAAGCGCCGTTTTTAATGGCATTTTTAATATATTTGTGTCCATCAGTATTACCAATTAAGGCAATATAACAATCGCCTTTTTTTATCTCTTTACTATTTATTTTAAATTTATTAATATTTAAATTTAGGTTTATTTTATTTATTAAAGTGCCTTTAGTTATGCTTAAAATTTCTAAAATATTCATATTTAATCACCTAAAATAATATATGTAAATGCCTATAAGAGGTTCTAAAAATATAGATAATTAAATAAGGTATAATAGGTGATATTATGGCAAATAAAGGAATAAAAAAGGTTAGCTTCGTTAGCAAGTTATTTAGTAAGTTTTTGATTTGTGTGGTTTTATTACTAGGAGTTTTGATTGCTTTAAAAGCAAGTCCTAGTTTAAGAGAAAAACTATATAAATATGTTTTTCAAAATCATTTTAGTTTTGCTGAGGTGAATAGTGCTTATGAAAAATTATTTGGTTCATCTTTGCCACTTACAGGTACTGACAAAACGGCACTAGTATCTTCCACTAAAATAGAATATGTAGATAGTAAAAGTTATAAAGATGGAGTAGAGCTTACAGTATCAGAAAATTATGTTATTCCGGTTATTAAAAGTGGAATAGTGGTGTTTGCTGGTGAAAAGGAAGGGTATGGTAATACAGTAGTGATTCAGCAAGGTGATGGAGTAGAAGTGTGGTATGCAAATATTAAAGAAATTAAAGTTAGTATGTAAAAAAAAAAAAAAACCGGAGATATTTTAGGTGAGGCAAATGGTAAAAAAATGTATTTAGTATTTACTAAAGAAGGAGAGAATTTAGATTATAAGAAATATATTTAAGATTCACCTTTTTTATTATGTAGCCGCATTTATTTCAGGAATTACGGGTCATTTTAAAGGATTTATTTTATTTAGTTTAATTATTATAGTGCATGAGTTAGGCCATGTTTTAATGGGCATTTTATTTAAGTGGAAAATAGAGAAGGTAATTATATTACCATTTGGGGCTTTAACGATCTTTAATGAGGATTTAAATAGAAAAATTAGTGAAGAGGCTTGGATTGTAATAATGGGGCCTATTTTTCAAGTCTTATTTACTTGTTTACTTTATAAATTTACTAATATTGATGATGTTTTATGTTATAGCGCTTCTATTTTGTGTTTTAATTTATTGCCAATTTTTCCGTTAGATGGGGCGAAAATTTTAAATTTAGTTTTAAATAAGATCATTAGTTTTAAAAAAAGTCACATTTTAATTATTATTATTTCATTTATTGTAACTGGTATTTTAATGTTTAAAAGTAATTTTAATTTACTTTTATGTTTAATAATTATATTTTTACTTATGAGAGTTTTTTCAGAAATTAAAAATCATAATAGTCTATTTAATAGATTTTTGTTAGAAAGATATTTAAATAATTATAATTTTAAAAAAATAAAGAAAATTTATTCACTTGATGTGACTAAAATGAAAAGAGATTATAGACATTTATTTTTCGATGGTTTTAAATATGTTTCGGAGCGTGAAAGACTGAAAAAAAGGTTTGACTTTAAAGGAAAAATATGATAGAATTTGTAAATGTGTAGATCTCCATCTACAACCGCACAAAAAAGGTTTAAATAGGTTTATTCCTTACCTTAATGGCGAGTCTTAGTTATAAAGGAGGTAAAAAGTATGAAAGCAGTTATTGAAACTGGAGGAAAACAATATTACGTTGAAGAAGGTACAGTTTTATATGTTGAAAAACTTGATGCTGAGACTGATAAAAAAGTTACATTTGATCATGTTTTAATGATTGGTGGAGTTTGCGGAAATCCTTATGTTAAAGGCGCTAAAGTTGAAGCTAAAGTTTTAAAACACGGTAAAAACAAAAAAATTAAAGTTTATAAGTATAAACAAAAGAAAAAATATCGTCGTACTCAAGGCCATCGTCAACCATATACTAAGTTAGAAATTACTAAATTAGCCGCATAATGATTAGAGCCGAGATAAAGAAAAAACATATTAAAATAAGTGGTCATGCGATGTTTGATGAGTATGGAAAAGATATTGTTTGTGCAGCGGCAAGTGCCATTGTAACAACTAGTATTAACGGTATTTTAAGAATTGATGAGAAAGCGATTAATTATAAAGTTTCAAAAGATGAACTTTCTATCGATATTTTAAAAGATGATCATGTGACTAATATGCTTATTTTAAATATGGTTAGTTTATTAAAAGATTTGGAAAAACAATACAGTAAAAATATAAAGGTAAATGAGGAGGTGTAATTTATGGCATTATTAAAGTTAGATATCCAATTATTCGCTCATAAAAAGGGACAAGGTTCAACTAAAAATGGACGTGATAGTGAGTCTAAGAGATTAGGGGCTAAAGCTGCTGATGGCGAAGTAGTAACTGGTGGTTCTATTTTATATCGTCAAAGAGGAACTAAAATTTATCCAGGTGTTAATGTTGGAATCGGAAAAGATGATACTTTATTTGCTAAAATAGCTGGCCGTGTTAAATTTGAACGTCTAGGACGTGACCGTAAACAAGTGAGTGTATATCCAGAATAAAAAGGACTGTAATGACAGTCCTTTTTATTCTGATATTAGGGATTAAAATAATCTCCGATTTTTATGTCATCAAAGCAACCAGTAGGTATTTCATAGGTGTATTTGACATTTTTTTTAGGTAATATTATTTTATTTGGTTTTAAATTTTTATAAACATATAATATTTTATTATTTTTATCAGTTAAGATAACGTCAATATTACATTTCATAAAAAAGGTATGAATACCATTAGCTTTAAATTTTAAAATATAATCAAATTTTGTTTGAAACATAAGGCCTTTTAACTTTTTGAAAAATGTATTTGCTTCTTTTATTTTCATGTTTTTCACCATTTTTATATTAACACATTTTTATTTATTTGTCTTTATTTTGTTTGTTTTTTGTTAATGGGGTTGATTTTTGACCTAAAAAAAATTATAATTGATTTAAGGTATGAATAATTTTGTGGAGGGTGCTATGAAATTAAATAATAAAGGTCAAGCCTTAGTAGAATATCTACTAATTATAGCGGTGGTCAGTGTGATCGTCGTAAGTTTAGTTAAACTATTAGGGGGGTATCTTCAGGACTCAATAACAAAAACTTCTTGCAGCCTTATTGATAAAGAGTATGTTGAAGGTTCAGAACCCGGCAAGGGAACTTGCCAATAAGATATTTATTATCTTTTTTTGTCTGCGGGGGATGATATTTATGAAGGCGTTAAAAAGAAATTCTTGGCCTATATATTTAATTTTAAACATTTTGACTTTAGGACTTTTTACATTTTATATAGCTTATAGACTTGATTTATATGATAAAAATGCGTGGTATTTTAAGTGGTATTATTGGACTATTGGATTTATTTTTGGTATTATTCCAGGTTTAGTTATGTTGCTTGTTTTTTCAATAAAAATGGCTTGTTTAGTGAGTGAAACTTTAAAGGTGCCTGGCAAAGAGGTATATGGTTATCCTTATACGTGGATTGTATGCGCTATTTTTCCAGTGCTTGGATGGGCATTATTTGTAATTTTGTATATTTATGTACATATTTGGTACGTGTTTTCTTTGAAAGATTTTGGTAAAAACTAGGTTTTTTTTCTATAATTATGAAAGAGGGAAATAAGGTGAATGTTTTTAAAAAATTAGGTTATAACAAATTTGAAGAAGAAAAGATTGTAAATAGTCATGCGGTTAATCGTTTTCGTTTTGATACTTTAGAAAAGAAAGTTATGCGAATCTTTAATTATTTTCGCAAGCACAATTATACTGATGAACAAATTATTAGAATGACAGTTATAAATCCGACTTTATTTAATTATCCAAATGACACGCTGGATAAAAGATTTGTGTTTTTAAATAATCTTGGCTATTCTATGGGTGAGATAGTTAATATGTCGGTTTTTTCACCCACTATTTTATCAATAAGTGAAGATAGTATTTTAAATAAAATAAATTTTTTTCAAAATTTGGGTTATTCAAAAAATGTAATTCATAGTATGACAAGTTTAATACCTAGTTTATTTAGTGTTTCATCAAGAAAGTTAAATGAAAAAAGAGATTTTTTTAAATCTTTAGGTTTCGATGATAAACAAATTAATAAAATTACAAAAGATACGCCATCACTTTATACACATAGTCTTTCATTATTATGTGATAAACTTAAATATTTGAAAGCTTGTGGTTATGATGATGATAGAATTTGTAAGATGATTTTAAGGTGTTCAAATATAATGGCTATGAGTCTTGAGAGGCTTGAAAGTAAAAGAGAAGTGTTATTTGAACTTGGATATAATTTAGATGAGGTTAATTATATGACAGGGGTTAATCCAATAATCTATGTTTTATCCGAAGAAAATTTAAATGATAAATTTAATTATTTTTTAGAAAAAGGTTATTCAAAAGAAGAAGTTAGATTAATTACTGTTAAAGTACCTAATGTTTTTAGCTATTCTCTAGATAGTTTAGATGAGAAAATAGATGTTTTACGGGAAGCTAGATTAGAGCTTGAGCTTTTAAATAGGCCTTCTTACTTAATTCAAGGAGTGAGCCTATCATATGCTAGATTGAGTTTTATGCGAGATAAAAAATTAACTATTGATCATACAGCTTTTAACTATTTAGTTTTAAATAATAAAAATTTTATAAAAAAATTTGGTGTTAGTAATGAAGAGCTTAAAGAAAGATATCCTTATAAAAAATAAAAAGATATCTTTTTTTCGGCGATGTGTGATATAATTAATTAAGGTGATTGAAATGGCAGAAAATCGTAGTGAACTTAGAAGAAAATGTATGACAATTTTATATCAAATGACAATTTATGATAAGAATCATACACCTTACAATGTTGATGATGTAATTAATGAAGTGTCACCAATTGATAATGAGTTTGTAAAAGAGATTGTCTATGGTGTTTTGACATATAAAAATGAGATAGATAAAATAGCTAATGAATATTTAGAGGACTGGACTATCGATAGACTTGGTAATACTGATATAGCAATACTTAGAATGGGAATTTTTGAACTATTATATACTAATACTCCAGATGTGGTAGCAATTAATGAAGCGGTTGAACTTGCTAAATTATATAGCGATGATAGTGTTAGAAAAATGATTAATGGTGTTTTAGATAAAATATACCATGAGAAGGTGAATGAGTGAACGATAAGTATTTAACCGTAAGTGCAATTACTCGTTATTTGAAAGCTAAGTTTGATGTTGATGAAAATTTACAAACGGTTTATTTAAAAGGTGAAATTTCTAATTTTAAAGCACATACAAGCGGTCATTTTTATTTTTCTTTGAAAGATGAAAGTAGTAAAATAAATGCAATTATGTTTAGAAGTAACGCAAGTAAAGTTATATTTAAACCAACTGATGGAATGAAGGTTTTGGTAACTGGTAGAATCAGTATATATGAGGCGATGGGAAGCTACCAAATATATGTCGATGAGATGCTTGAAGATGGAGTTGGAAATTTATATATAGCTTTTGAGCAACTAAAGAAAAAATTGCAAGCTTTAGGACTATTTGACAAAGCACATAAAAAGCCGATTCCAAAAATCCCAAAAAGAGTAGGGATTGTAACAGCTAGTACGGGTGCGGCCATTAGAGATATTATGACAACTATTAAAAGAAGATTCCCAATTTGTGAGACTATTTTATTTCCGACTTTAGTTCAAGGTGAAAATGCGAAAGATGACATTGTTAAAAATATTAAAAGAGCTGAAGATTATGATTTGGATGTTTTAATTGTTGGACGTGGTGGTGGATCTATTGAAGATTTATGGCCTTTCAACGAAGAAGTTGTAGCTAGGGCTATTTACGACTGTAAAATTCCTGTGATTAGTGCGGTTGGTCATGAAGTTGATTTTACAATAGCAGATTTTGTGGCGGATTTAAGAGCGCCAACGCCGACAGCTGCAGCAGAACTTGCTGTGCCAAATATGAGTGATTTAAAAAAACATATCGACCAGCTTTCAATTAGACTTAACGAAAGTATTTATAAAAAAGTTAATTATTTGAAATTATATTTAGATTCAGTTAAAAATTCATTTGTAATTAAAAATCCTGGGATAATGTTTGAAAATAGAAAACAAAGTTTAGATTTGATGAATGTAAAATTAAATGAACTTATGCTTGGTAAAGTCGAAAAAATGAAACATGAATTAGAAAAAATTAAAAAGAGCTATGTATTAACAAATCCAAAATTATTATATAAAGATAATATTGCTTATCTTAAAAATATTATTGATAAGTTAGAACTATTAAATCCTTTGAATATTTTGTCAAGAGGATATAGTATTACATATTTGGATAATAAAGCTTTAAAAAGTGTGAAGAGAGTTAAAGAAGAAGACATTTTGAAGGTTAAATTATATGATGGAGTGCTGGAGGCTAAAGTTAATAAGATCGAGGAGGATAAATAATGGCAAAAGAGAAAAAATTTGAAGATAAAATAAAAGAATTAGAGGAAATTATTGCAACACTTGAAAATGGAGAGGTATCACTTGATGAGTCAATTAACAAATATACTGAAGCTATGAAGCTCGTTAAAGAATGTGATGCTGAACTTAAAAATATTGAAACTAAAGTGAATAAAATTGTGACAGAAAATGGCACTTTAGAAGATTTTGAAGCTGAAGAGTAAAGTAATTATGAAAAATAGTTACTTTTTATTTTTCAAATGATTAAAATATTGGTATAATTATTATAGGTGATGATATGCGAGAATATGGTTTTACATTAGCTGAGTTACTTGGTGTGATTGCAATACTTGGTATTATTGCAATGATTACAGTTCCAGCAATTAATAGATCGCTTAATCAAGGGCGAGAGGATTTATATCAAACACAAATTAAACAGTTAGAAAAAGGAGCGCAAGATTATTATACTGAGCACTTGGATGAGATGCCTGATAATATTAATTCATCTAGTTGTAAAACAATTAATGAATTACAAAAAGAAGGGTATTTACCGCTTGATATAAAAAATCCAAAAACTGATGAGGCGTTTCCACTAACAACAAAAATCTGCGTTAAAAAAATAACGGATATGGAATTTGATTACGAGGTGCAGGTGAATGAGTAAGAAAATAAATATTAAAGGTTTTACTTTGATCGAGTTATTAGCAGTTATTGTTATTATTGCTGTTTTGGCTTTAATTACAACTCCAATTGTTTTTGATGTTATTCAAAATTCTAAAGAGAATGCTTTTAAAGATACGGCTCATGGCTTGGTGCTAGCGGCAGGGACTTATCAAGCTCAGCAACAAGCTTTAAATAGAGATACAACTTTGAATATTAATTATGCGACTAGTTCAGAAAGTGAAAAAGAATTATTAAAAACAAAAGGCACTTTACCAGATGCTGGTGAACTTTCTATTGATTCTAAGGGGAAAGTAACGTTAGCTTTGTGGAGTAATGAGGCAAAAGTATGTGCTGTGAAAAAAGCAAGTGCTAAAGAAGTGACTGTTAACGAAAATATTAAGAGTGCTTCTGATTGTAAAATTGCTAATATAGATAAATAAAGGACTGATTAGATGCTTGTAAGATATGGCAAAGCACGAATCGTTGGAATTATAACGATTATTGTTATTGGTTTAATTATTTTATTTGTTATAAATAAAACAGTTAGATATGTTAATGAACCCAAAGAAGTTATTCAAAATACGAATGTAGAAAATGATGATTTTACATTAAGTGTGAATGGTGATTTCGTAACTTATATCGAGGTTAATGGAGAATATATTGAGGAAGGGGCAACAGCTTTTATTGGTGATCAAAATGTTACTGAAGGTATTATAACTTCTTATTATCAAAATGATGCGCAAGTTTCACATATAGATACAAGCACGTCATCAACATATATAGTTAGGTATGAGGTAGCTAGTGGAGGGATTAATAAGGCGGCAACTAGAGTAGTAATTGTAACTGATAATAAGAAACCTAGTTTAACCGTTCCAGATGCAGTAACTATAACTAGTGATGAAGCGGCTAGCTATGACGTTGAAAGTGGTGTTATAGCAACTGATAATGCAGGCGTAGCTAGTTTTGAATGTGAAAATACTTTATCAGCAATTCCAGGAGATTATGTGATAAAATGTACAGCAAGAGATAGTAGGGGGAATGAAACTACTCGTAATAGATTAATAAAAGTTGTCAGTGGTATTGAATTTACTTATGATGGCAAGCTTACAATTAATTATCCTACTGATAAAGAAAAAAACTATACATATAAGTATAGTTTAGATAATGGTGAGACGTGGAAGAATGCTTCAAAGAAAGAAATTTTGGAAAATATACATGGTAATGTAATTGCTTTAGTACTTGATGATGGTAATTATAAGATGTCTAGTACTTATTATATAAAATAACATACTAATTAAAGTATGTTATATTTTTCTATATAAGCCAATAGCTTTACCTAAAATGGTAACATTATTTAATATGATTGGATCCATAGTGTCATTTTCTGGTTGTAAACGAAAATGGCCATTTTCTTTATAAAAAGTTTTTAAAGTAACTTCGTTTTCGTCAGTCATAGCCACAACTATTTCACCATTTCTAGCGGTGTTTTTTCTTTCGACAATGACAACATCTCCATCTAAAATACCGGCATTTATCATACTAGTACCATCAACTTTTAGAGTGAATACTTCTTTGCCTTTAGGTAATAAATAACTAGGTAAGGCAAAGTATTCATCTGGCATTTCAATAGCTTCAATTGGTGATCCAGCAGTGATTTTGCCAAGTAGTGGTACTTCGGCTACAAGTTCGTTTTCTTTCAAAAATTCATTTTTAACTAATAATTCGATGGCTCTATTTTTAGAACCTTCTTTTTTTATGAAACCTTTTTTTTCTAGGTTTGATAAGTGTGCATGAATTGTTGCTGGTGATGAAATATCTAGAGCTTTACCAATTTCTCTAACAGTTGGTGGATATCCATGCGATACAATATATGTTTTAACATAGTTTAATACGTCCGTTTGGCGGCGAGTTAATTTTTCCATTTTTACCTCCTAAATCATTCTATACACATTTTAACACATTATTATGATAAAGTCAAACGTTTGTTTGAAAATGTGTTGACACGAAAGTTTGTTCGTGTTATGATTAATGTAACAAAGGGGAGGTATGAAATATGGAATTTTTAAAATGTAAATCGGTGATTGCTTTAGTAGTAATGATTTTAGGAGTAAGTTATATTAGTGCATTAGATAATGCTACTATACAAAGTCATGCCCAAGATAATAATATTAATGTGGTAGAAAAGGCTTAAAATTTTTAAATTTGCTTGCTATTATAGTTTTTTTCTAGTAAAATATCTGTATAGGAGGCCGATAAAATGGATTTTGGAGCATTTTTATTAGATTTATTAAAAGTTGTTGGTGGTTTAGTAGTTGGAATAATTATTGGATTTTTAATTGCTAAAAAAATTATGAAAAAACAACTTAAAGAAAATCCACCTATTAATGAGAAAATGATTAAAGCAATGATGTCTGGAATGGGAAGAACTCCTAGTCAGAAACAAGTAAATCAAATGATGAAGTCAATGCAAAAGTATATGTAAGCATTGATTTTTATTTTGTTTTTGAGTAATATATTAGGTATGGAAGAAGAAATTAGGTTTGTTGTTTTTAAAAATTTAAGTGAAGTAAAGACGGAAGTAGATAATTTAGATGGGCTTTGTTATTATTTTGCAAATAATATTAAAGCTGATTTAGAAATGATGGAAATACCTGTGAATATGTATAATATCAATGAAGGGGAGGGGTATGATCATTATTATTTACTAGCTGGTGATAATGCAGATTATTTGATTGATCCTACTTATTCACAGTTTTTGCCAAAATTAAATGAAACACCTATTTTATTTGAAGATTTTCCAGCTAGTGTTTTAGAAAAAACAGAACAAGGAAAAGAAATTTTAGGTGATTTACTTCGAAATGGTTATCATAAATTGTCAGATGATGATTTTGATGTTTATTTATCAGGTTTTAAATTAAAAGAAAGGAAGAGACATAAATGAAAATAAAGTATGAATTAGTAAAAAAAGATGGTAAGGCACGACTTGGTAAGTTAATTACTAATCATGGTACTTTTGATACGCCGATGTTTATGCCAGTTGGAACTTTAGCTAATGTTAAGATGTTAACACCAGAAGAACTTAAAGAAGCTCATAGTGCAGTTATTTTAGCTAATACTTATCATTTGTGGCTAAGACCTGGTGAGGATATCGTGGCTAAAGCTGGCGGCCTTCATAAGTTTATGAATTATGATGGACCTATTTTAACTGATAGTGGAGGATTTCAAGTTTTTTCTTTGGCTAAAAATAAAGAAAAGGATATTACTGAAGATGGTGTACATTTTAAGAGTCATATTGATGGAAGACCTTTATTTTTAACACCGGAGATTTCAATACAAATTCAAAATAAATTAGATAGTGATATTGCAATGAGCTTTGATGAATGTATTCCTTATCCAGCGACTTATGAATATGCCAAAAAAAGTACAGAGAGAACACTTAGATGGGCAAAAAGAGGAAAAGATGCTTTTAAAAACGAAAATCAATCTTTATTTGGTATTGTTCAAGGTGGTGAGTATACTGATTTAAGAAAGTTTAGTGCGGAAGAAACTGTTAAATTAGGTTTTGATGGTTATTCAATCGGTGGAACCTCAGTTGGTGAGGATAAGCCAACAATGTATAAAATGATAGATGATGCTATTAAGTATTTACCGGAAGATAAACCTCGTTATTTAATGGGAGTTGGGGATCCAATTGATTTACTTGAAGGAGTAAAGCGTGGAGTTGATATGTTTGACTGTGTTTTACCTACGAGAATAGCTAGACATGCGAATGCATTTACA
>CALVRK010000014.1 GCA_944358565.1 uncultured Bacilli bacterium | reverse complement strand
TATTTTTCTTTTATAAAATTTTCGTATGATTTTTTAAACTTGGTTAAAAATAAAAGTGAGGTGATACTGTGAATCATGAAGTTGATTTAAAAAATAGTATTTTAAGAACAGACCTAGCTGTAGAACTAGTAAAATCTACTCCCACTAAACAAATAGATGATATAAAAATAACAAATATTACTTTAAATGAAAAAGAAGCAAATGAAATAAATAAAAAGCCTGGTAATTATACAACTATTGAATTTGAAGATGTCACTGATTCTAAAAATCAAAAAAAAGTCGAAAAAATATTTTCAGAAGAATTGAAAAAACTTTTAAAACTCCAAAATATTAAAGATGATGATATGTGTTTAGTTTTAGGACTCGGCAATGAAAAATCAACACCAGATGCTCTTGGACCATTAGTCGTATCTGAAACATTAGTTACTAATTATATTTATATATATGGCTCTTTAGATGAAGGCTTTAGAAGAGTATGTGCTATCGCGCCGGGTGTTATGGGGGAAACCGGGATTGAAACAAGTGATTTATTAAAAAGTATTGTTAAAGAGATAAAACCTAATTTTGTAATTACAATTGATGCTCTAGCGGCCTCATCAGTTGAAAGAGTCAATAAAACCATCCAAATGACTGACGCTGGAATTAATCCAGGTAGTGGAGTCGGTAATAAAAGAAAGGAAATATCTAAAGATATTTTAGGTATTCCTATAGTTGCTATCGGTGTTCCAACTGTAGTTGATGCCGCCTCTATCGTTAGTGATACTATCAAATACCTTTATGATCATTTTGCCTATCAAGTAGCTTCTATCAATAATCCAGCTTCTAAATTAACTGCTAACGTCAACTATTTAAAATTAAGTCAAAAATTCAAAATAAATAAAAATGAAAAAGAAAAAATCTTAGGTATGGTCGGAACATTATCCGAAACTGAAACTAAAGAATTAATTTATGAAATTTTAAATCCCATTGGGTACAACCTAATGGTCACCCCAAAAGAAGAAGATTTTGTCATTGCTAAACTAGCCGAAGTCATAAGCTCTGGTTTAAATAGCGCACTACATAAAGAAATCAAACAAAGTAAGTAAGCTTTGTTTTTTTCTACATTTTATTTCATATCCATTTCATATAATTAAATCGAAATGGGGGATTTTATGAAAAAAGTCAAACTTAAGAAAAAACGTAAATTTAAATTTAGATTAATTGCCTATGCTTTTATTATGTTTTTAGGCTATGAATTATCCTTTAATATTATTATGAATCTTAAACTTGTTAATTCTAACGAAGATTTTATCAAAGCTTTAATGGTTGATTCAAACTATCACCTTCTTTATGAAAAGAAGGCCGATGATTTAATTTCTAAATTATTTTCTAAAATACTAAATGTCAATGAACCTGTATCCATATTAGAAAATACCTTTCATTTTAAAGAAAGTAGTGCTGCTATGGCTTATGTTAGTAATCCCAAAACCGAAGAAGTTGAAAAATTAAATACAAAGCCCACTGTCTACATTTATAATTCTCATCAAAGTGAAGCTTATGCCGGCGAATCTTTAGAAGGTTATAACATAAAACCTGGTGTCATGATGGCTTCATATCTTCTTCAAGAAAAACTCGCTAAACAAAATATTAAAGCTGATGTCATGGAAGATAACATTACCGATTATTTAAATTTAAATAACATGAAATATAATAAAAGTTACATCGCTAGTCGTAAATTTTTAGAAGATGCCTTAAATAAATACAAAAACTATAAACTAATCATCGACCTGCACCGTGATGCATTACCAAAAGAAAAATCAACCATTATTATTAATAATAAATCATGTGCAAAAATCTCTTTTGTTATTGGCGAAGATTATGATACCTATAAATCTAACTTAAATGTTGCCACCACCATTAATAATAAAATAAAAGCTAAATATCCAACTTTAACTAGAGGAATTTTAACCAAAGGTGGCGAATATTCAAATGGTGTTTATAACCAAGATTTAAATCCTAATATAATCTTAATTGAAATAGGTGCCCAAGAAAATACCATTGATGAAGTGTTAAACACCATCGAACTTCTTGCCCCAATCATAGGAGAGTATATAAATGAAACATAAAAAATTAAATAAGATTTTTAGATACTTTATCTTAGTAAGTTTTGTTACCTTTTTCGCGCTATATCTCTCTCAAAGTACCGGATATTTTGAATACCGAAATAGTAAAAAAGTTGCTTTAACTAGTAAACAAATCGAAAAATTTGAAAAAGATGTTAAAGAAGGGAAAAATATCGATTTAGAAAATTATATTGATGTTAATAACAAAAGCTATCAAAACGCTTTATCTAAAGCTGGACTTTCCATTTCGAATGCTACTGAAAAAGTTATCCAAAAAATAATCGGTGGAAGTTTTAAAATTTTAGGTGATTTAGTGGGTGAAGAAACCTAGAAATGTGGTATTATATTTCTAGGTGATTTTAAATGGAAAAATTAATTATTGGAAGCCACGTATCTTTCACGAAAGAAGAAGGACTTCTTGGTAGTGTCAAAGAAGCTTTAAGTTATAAAGAAAACACCTTCATGTTTTATACAGGTGCTCCTCAAAACACCGTTAGAGGTAAAATAGATGAAGAAAAAACAAATGAAGCTATACAGTTGATGAAAGAAAATAACATTGATATAAACGATGTCATAATTCATGCCCCTTACATTGTCAATTTAGCTAATAATAAAGATATAGATAAATTTAACTTTGCTGTAAATTTTTTAAAACAAGAATTACAAAGAGCTCAAACCTTAGGTATTAAAAAAATTGTCCTTCACCCAGGCAGTCATGTCGGATTAGGTGTAAAAGAGGGATTAAATAATATTATTAATGGCTTAAATCTTGTTTTAGATGAAGAAAAAGGTCCAATTATTTGTCTTGAAACAATGGCCGGCAAAGGCACTGAACTAGGCAAAACCTTTGAAGAAATCAAAACTATTATTGATGGGGTAAAAAATAATCAAAGATTACTAGTTTGTCTAGATACCTGTCATTTAAATGACGCTGGCTATGATGTCACTAATTTTGATAATTTATTAAAAGAATTTGATAAAATAATTGGCTTAAATAAAATTGGATGCATTCATATAAACGATAGTAAAAATGAAAAAGGAGCTCATAAAGATCGCCACGAAAACATCGGTTTAGGTAAAATTGGTTTTGAAAACCTTATAAAAATAATATATAGTAAAAACTTAAAAGAAGTTCCTAAAATTTTAGAAACCCCTTACATTAGTATGGATGGTGGCAAAGATCGCACTTATCCACCATATAAATTTGAAATAGAAATGATTAAAAATAAAATATATAATCCAAAATTATTAGAAGACATTAGAAACTATTATAAAAAATCGTGATACTTTTCAAAATAAAAATCATATAAAGATTTTAAAATATTAAACTTTTCACTCCCAAGTTTTTCTTCCAATTCTTTAAAAATGCTTCTGCTATTTCCATATAATAAATCTTGCCAATTATTTTTTAAATAGTGATATAATATATCTTGTTCTTGTTTTTCAAGTTGAATATTATTCTTACTTGCAAACTCCAAAATATCTTGTTTGCTGATTTGTTTGATATAGTTTTCAATTAGTAATCTATGCATACATTCCCCCTATAATAGGGTATGTTAGTTTTTAAAGCGAGGTGATAAAAAAGTGAAAAAAACAAATAAAAAAACATTTTCATTATTAAATAAAATAAAAGATGTTAAAAACAAAAGAAAATCTTCTTTAAAAATATCTAAAAGACAAAGTAAACAATCTTATAACTTTAACACTTATAAAGAAAATAAAGATATCAAAGTTGAAATAGAAAAAAGATATAATATCTTAAACTTTATTATCATTTTAGCTTTACTAATTTTAGTCATAAGCCTTTTTGTTATTCAAGTTGTTGGTAAAGAAAAATATAGTGCTGAACTAGAAAATCTTACCAAAACAATTATTTATGGCGAGTCTGCCCCAAGAGGTAGAATTTATGATCGTAATGGAAAACTAATTGTCGATAACAAACCATCAAAAGTCATATATTATAAAAAACCATCTGGTATAACAGCTAAAGAAGAAATTAAAGAAGCTTACAAACTATCAAGTATGATAAATGTTGATTTTTCTAGGTTGAATGATTATGATTTTAAAGTCTTTTGGATTAAAAATAATGAAAAATCCGCTAAAGATAAAATTACCGATGAAGAATGGCAAAAATTAGAAGAAAGAAAACTTACAAGTGATGATATTTATGAATTAAAAATCGAAAGAGTAACTGAAGAAGATCTAAGCATGTATAATGATTCAGATAAAAAAGCCGCTTACATATATACTCTTATGAATACAGGATATTCATATGATGAAAAGGTAATTAAAGGAGAAGGCGTCACCGATGAAGAATATGCTTTAGTTTCTGAAAATTTAAGTAGTCTCAAAGGCATTGGAACTAAACTCGATTGGGAAAGAACCTATCCATATGGCGATATATTCAAAAGTATTTTAGGAAACGTTTCATCAAGTAAAAGCGGCATTCCTGCAGAATTAAAAGATTATTATTTAAAAAAAGGTTATAGCTTAGATGATAGAGTGGGCACTAGCAACTTAGAATATCAATATGAAGATATATTAAAAGGAAAAAAGAATAAATACCAAGTCATGAGTGATGGCTCATACAAATTACTTGAAGAAGGGAAAAGAGGTAGCGATATCGTTTTAACAATTGATATTGAACTACAAAAAGCCTTAGAAGAAATATTAACCGAAGAAGTTTTAAATGCTAAAAAAGAAGCTAACACAGAATATTATAATGGATCATTTGTTATTATAACTGATCCTAAAACTGGTGAAATCTTAGCTATGGCGGGCAAACAGTTAAAACAAAATGACGATGGCTCATATAGTGTTATTGACTTTACATCGGGCATAACCCAATCTACTGCCGTTATGGGGTCAGTTGTTAAAGGCGCAAGCCAAATCGTTGGCTATAACACAGGCGCCTTAAAAATCGGTGAAGTAAGATATGACACATGTGTTAAAATAGCTGCCACTCCCGAAAAATGTTCATGGAAAAAACTAGGTAGACTAAATGACATCACCGCTTTAGCTCAGTCATCTAATACATATCAGTACTATACAGCTATCAAAGTTGGTAAAGGCACTTATAAATATAATAAACCATTAGTTATTGACACCGAAGCTTTTAATATATATAGAAACACCTTTGCTGAATTTGGATTAGGCGTTAAAACTGGTATTGATTTACCAAATGAAATCACCGGCATTAAAGGAACTAATACGACATCTGGTTTATTATTAGATTTCTCAATTGGTCAGTATGATAACTATACGCCAATTCAATTATCACAATATATCAGTACCATTGCCAATAATGGCACTAGAATGAAGCCATATCTATATAAAGGATTATATGAAGATGAATCATCATATGATCAAAATAAAGAAGAACTAAATAAAGTGAATACCGAACAAAAATACATGGATAGAGTCCATGAAGGCTTTCAAGCCGTTTTACAATATGGAACTGGTGCTGGCTACATGAATATGGCTTATAAACCGGCTGGGAAAACTGGAACAAGTCAAAGTTTTGTCGACACAAATAATGATGGAAAAATTGATAAAGAAACCATTAGTACTACCTTTGTTGCTTATGCTCCATATGATGACCCAAAAGTAACATTTACTATAGTTTCACCAAATATTTCAAGACCAGACGGTAAAACAGATCATCAATCGGCCATAAATAAGCGTTTAGCCCAAAGAGTTTCTCAAAAATACTTTGAAATTTATCCATAATTTGATATAATGATATAAGAAATGCGAAAAGGAGGGATATTATGGCAAAAAAAGGCGAAGCTAGAGAAAACATCACTTTAGTTTGCTCAGTGTGTAAAAGTGAAAATTACCGTGTAGAAAAAAATAAAAGGAATACACCTGAAAGATTAAAGTTAAACAAATATTGCCCTAAATGTAATAAGCATACAGAGCACAATGAAAAAAAATAATTCATGGAGGTAAAGTATGATAAATATTAATGATATTAAAAATGGAATGACAGTTGTAATTGACGGGAATATCTATTTAATTTTAGAATTCTTACACGTTAAGCCAGGAAAAGGTCCTGCCTTTGTCCGCATTAAACTTAAAAATTTGCGAACTGGTTCAACAATTGAACAAACATTTAATACTAATATAAAGTTTGAAAAAGCTATCATTGAAAAAAAACCAATGCAATACTTATATAGTAGTGGCGATATGTATAACTTCATGAATATGGAAACTTATGAACAAATGGATTTAGCTAAAGCAAGTTTAGGGGACGATGCTAAATTCTTAAAAGAAGGTTTAGAAGTAGAAGTAACATTCTATAAAGGTGAAGTTTTAGGTATCAATTTACCTGAAAAAATAGAGTATGAAGTAACCGCTACTGAACCTGCAGTAAAAGGAAATACTGCAACAAACGCTACTAAAGAAGCCACTTTAGAAAATGGATTAACAGTTAAAGTTCCTTTATTTATAAGTGAACATGAACACATAATCGTTTCAACTAAAGATGGTAAATATGACTCAAGAGCATAAATGGTTATAAAAGAATAAAGAGGTGGAAATATGTTAGAAAAAGAAAGATTTTTAGCAATCAAAAAATTAGCGCACGATATTAGAGAAGATAATAGAAAAATATTTAAATCATTAAAAAAACTACCATTTGATGAAGCTGTAGAGAGAAAAAATGATTTTATTGATTCTGTCATTGAGAATATGAATATCGCATTTAGTGATGGTGAACAAGGCAGAGAAGAAAAACAGATGTTTAGAGCCAACATCTTAATCCCTGATGATAAAGAATTTTTCAAAAGTTATTCAGAAGATAAAAATATTCGTAATTTAATGAATAAATACGCCGTTAGTATTGAAGATATTATGAGTAAAATTACTGAATTAAATATTTATGGAAAATATATAGATGATATGGATGAAGAACCTAAAGAATCATCTGATGAACCAACTTTTGTCGATGAAATGGTTAAAATTTCTCCAAAAGAAGCAGAAAGTCTATTAGATGAGATCGATAATTTATCATCTGTTATGGAAGATTTAGACTTAGATAGTGCACCTAAAGAAATAAAACCAGAATTATTAAAACCAGAAGAATCTAATGATGAGCCTACTGAAGAAAAGGAATCTGAGATAAATGATAAATCATTCGATGATATTACTAATGCAGTTTCTAGTTTTGTTAATAAATATGAAAACATGCAAAGTGAACTCGATGCTAAAGATGAAAAAATCAGAAAATTGCAATTAGAAATTGAAAAATTAGACAAAATTAGTAGTGAAGCTTCTGTTGAAAGAGAAAGTGTCAATCATGAGCTTTTTAATTTAAAAGAAGAAAATACAAAATATCGTGCAGAAGTGGAAAAATTGCAATCTCGAAATAAAGAGTTAGAAACAAAACTTGCTAAAAGCGCTGAACTTTTAAATAAAATTTACAAAAGTATTTCTAGAAAATAATTTTTATAACCAAACAGTTTGAAGAAAATCAAACTGTTTTTCTATATTAACTAAGCAAAAAAAGATCTTTACAAGAATATCTGTATGCAATATAACGAATGCGACAATGATAGAAAAGTTGTATGGATATATTAAAAGACCATATATTTAGAATGTATCCAACTAAAAGACGAGAAATAAATTAAAATAATTTCATTTAAATTTTCAATAAAATTAATCTGAAAAAGCTTGTTTTTATAAAGATTTTTATGCTAAAATGATTATAGTAATAATAAGGGCTAGAAGATTTAACTACTTTTTGGCAAAATGAGGTGTTAAAATGAGAGTTGTTTTATATAGTAATAAGGGCAAGCAAGTTTTAGAATTACCTGTAAATATTGAGGGTAGCTTTGTGTTGTCTGATGATAATCAAAATAAAATGATTAATATTAACTCTATACAAAACAATTGGATTATGTCTGCTAATCCTGGATTTAATATTATCAAAAATGGACAATCTGTTGAACACACTCCTATTTCTATTCACTCTTTTTACCTTATAAAATCTGATAATGAAAGCGTTAATAATTATGTTCTTTATGCTGAACCAGATTATGATAATTCTATTAAAGTGTTTTCTATTGAAAAAAATACTTCAATAACAATTGGTAAGAGTTCAAACAACGACATTGTTTATGATAATCCCTATATAAATGATAATCATTTAATTTTACAAAGAGATGACTTCAATTTTATATTAGTTGTCGTCAATAATGGCTTGACATTTTTAAATGATATCGCTTTACAAAAACAGCAAACTTTTTTATATAATGGTGACGTAATTTTGCTTACGGGATTAAGGATCGTGATAGTTAACAATTTAATAATTATTAATAATCCTAGATCTAATGTTCAAATTAAAACTGATAAATTAAAGGAAGTTTCAGTCCCATATGTACAGTATAGTTCAAATCAAGAAAATCAAACGTTTTTGCAAAAAAAAGAAGACTATTTCTTTAAAAAACCCCGTATTAGAAGATATATTAAAACCATTGATATCCCAGTTGCCTCTCCACCTCAAAAGCACGAACAAGAAGACACGCCATTATTATTAGTAATAGGACCGATGCTTACAATGGGAGTTATATCATTAGTTTCTATTATTAATACAACAATCAGAATAGCTAATGGAGAGACTACGTTTGCTGATTCATGGACTACTTTTGTTACGGCTGGGGTAATGCTTATGGCAATGTTGCTATGGCCGATTTTGACAAGAAAATATCAAAAAAATAAAGCAAAAGTACAAGAAGAAAGACGGGTTAAAAAATACCGAGAATATATTAGTAGGAAACAAATAGAAATTCAAAACATTTGCAACGAGCAAAGTGAAATCTTAAAAGAACTTTATATTCCCGTTGACGAGTGTTGTAAAATTATTGAAACAAAAAGTATCGAACTTTGGGATAGACTAAATACTCAAAAAGATTTTTTGTCCGTCATAATTGGATATGGTGAAATCCCCCTAGATGCTAACATCCAATTTTCAGAAGACGAATTTTCAATGGACGAAGATGAATTAAAAACAGAAGCCGAAAATATTGTTCATGCCACTAGTATACTACATAATGTTCCAATAGGTTATTCTTTTAGAGATAATTTGGCTACAGCAATTATGGGTAATAAAGATAAAATTGTCGACTTTACTAGAAATGCTTTATTACAACTAGTAACGTTCCATAGTTATGATGATTTAAAATTGGTTTTTCTAATGGATGAAGAAAATGCGAGTTTATGGGAACCATTTAAAAAACTCCCTCATACATTCAGCAATGAAAAAGATATTCGCTTTTTTGCTACAACACAAGAAGAAATGAGAATTATAGATAATTATATTCAAAGAGAATATATTGAAAGAATTAATGATGAAAGGCAAAGAGAAGCTGTTGAAACTGAAGAAGGACGCATAAATTATAAACCATTCTATTTGATTGTGACTGATAATTATTCAAAAGTTAGAAAACTAAATATGGATAATTTAATTCTAGATAATAATTTAAATTTAGGTTTTGGATTTATTATTTTAGAACACAAATTAAGTCAACTGCCAAGTCAATGTTTAGACTTCATAAACCTTGGTAACGAATATTCAGAAGTGTTAAAAAATAATTCAGAAGAATATAGTGTAATCCATTTTAAAGACAAAATTAATTATTCTATTGATTATTCTAAATATTGTGAGATACTAGCTAATCTTTTTGTGGAAATTGAAAGTGCTGGAAAACAAATTCCTGAATCATTAAGCTTCTTAGATATGTTTGATTTTAAAAAGGTAGAGCAACTAAATACTCTAACTAGATGGAAGAAAAATGATCCAACTTCCTCGCTTCGAGCACTAGTTGGAGTGGGCTCCGATGACAGCAAAATATATTTAGACTTACACGAAAAATATCATGGACCACATGGTTTGATTGCGGGCATGACTGGTAGCGGGAAAAGTGAATTCATCATTACTTATATTCTGTCAATGGCTTTAAATTATAGCCCAGAAGAAGTAGCATTCATTTTAATAGATTATAAAGGTGGAGGCTTAGCTGGAGCCTTTGATAATAAAGGTTTAGGTCTTAAATTACCACACTTGTCAGGTGTGATTACCAACTTAGATAAATCGGAATTAAATAGAACCTTAGTTAGTATAAATAGCGAGCTTAGAAGAAGACAACAACTATTTAATGAAGCTAGAGATCAATTAGGTGAAAGTACAATCGATATTTATAAATATCAAAGGTTTTATCGAGAGGGAAAATTAAAAAAACCAATTCCTCATTTATTCATAATCAGTGATGAATTTGCTGAATTAAAAAGTCAACAACCTGATTTTATGGATGATTTAATCAGTACAGCTCGTATTGGTCGTTCACTAGGGGTTCATTTAATTTTAGCTACTCAAAAGCCTTCCGGAGTTGTTAACGATCAAATTTGGTCTAACTCTAAATTTAAAGTATGTTTAAAAGTTCAAGATCGTTCAGACAGTAATGAGATGTTAAAAAAACCAGATGCTGTCGAAATTCAAAACGCCGGCCGATTCTATTTACAAGTTGGTTATGATGAACTTTTTGTCCTAGGTCAATCAGGATATGCTGGTGTAGCCTATAGACCATCTGAATATGATGCTCAAAATGAAACCGAATCAATTGAGGTTGTCGACAATTTGGCGCGAATCGTAAAAGAAGTATCAGAAGATAAAAAACAAACCGTAAATGATGCTCATGGTGATCAACTATCTAATATCTTAAAATATATTTGTTCAATGGCAAATAAAGTTGATCTAAAAGCAGAAAATTTATGGTTAGATAGAATTCCTAGTAAGATATATGTTGATAATCTAGTCGATAAATATAAATTTAACTTTGATCAAAACATATCGGCTATTATAGGTGAATATGATGACCCAGCTCATCAAAAACAAAACATTTTAACTTTGTCACTAGATAGCGAAGCTAACACTGTCATCTTTGGCCGTAATTCCATGGATCGAGAAATGTTTTTAAATAGTTTTATCTATTCTCTATGTACCAGATATAAGCCAAATAATATAAACTTATATATTATGGATTTTGGCTCAGAAACTTTAAAAATGTTTTATGGTTTTCCTCAAGTTGGAGATGTTATGTTATCAGTTGATACCGAAAAGATTACTAAATCATTCTCTGTCTTAAATGATTTGATAATCGAAAGAAAAAGATTATTTTCTGATTATAATGGAGATTATTTTAATTACAGTAAACATAGTGGCAAAACTGTCCCATTAATAGTTTTTATCATAAATAACTACGATTCATTTAGTGAAATGTATGGTAGATATGAAGACGATATAGTTAGATATTCAAGAGAAGGAAAGCGCTATGGAATAATTATGATAATCACGAACAGTTCACTACATGGTTTTCCAAGTCGTATTATGCGTAATTTAAATAATGTTTACGCACTAGAATTGACAGGAAAAAATGACTATATCGAATTGTTTGGTAAAATCGGCAATTTATATCCAGCAGATTTTCCAGGTAGAGGTATGTTTAAAAAGGAAGATGTATACGAATTTCAAACTGCTCAAATATATGATGGAGATGATTTGGTTGCTTTCCTTAAAGAAAAAGCAAAAAAAATTAAGGAAACGTGCTCTACAAACGCTCCTGCCATTCCAGTTTTGCCAGATAAAGTGTCATTTGAAAGTTTAATTGGAAGTTTAAAAGGTTTGACAAATGTACCAATTGGAATTGAAAGACAAACTTTAAATATTTCTACAATGGATTTAAAAAACAACAAAATTAATATTATTTCTTCCAATGATTTAGAAAATCTCATACCAGCTATGAAAAGCCTAATTACTATGATTAATGAGATCAAAAACACCAAGATTGTCCTTATTGATTTAAATAAAATAATGCCGATTTTTATTGATACGGTGACAGGCTATTGCGATCGCAATTTTGAAGTTAATGCCGATGGCATTATTAATTATGTTTCTAAAAATATTGAAAATAATCAAACTAATCATTTAATGTTTATAATTGTCGGAACAGAAAAATTCACAACTGTAAATAGTAAAAATACTTTAAACAAAATAATGGAAAAAATCATTCCACTAGAAAATGCAAATATTATAATTGCAGATTCAAGTTATCAACTTCGAAAACTGTCAACTGAACTTTGGTATTCTACAAATATCAGAAGTGACCATGGTCTTTGGGTTGGCAACGGTTTAATAGATCAAACGGCAATTAGATTGAATGGAGGAAGTCGTATATATAGTGAAAAAATCGATAATAGATTTGCCTGGAAAATTAAAAATGGCCAAGGTGTTTTAATCAAATTGATGGAGTTGGATCAAAATGAAAAATAAAATTCTTATCAATGTTTATGTGGTTAAATTGGATAAAAAATATGATATATACATTCCATTAGATTTACCGGTAGGCGAAATAGCTACTTTAATATATAATGCTGCTAATATTTTATCTGATAATCAATTAAACTCTAGTACTGGTTATGCTATTATGGATGGTAGTAGCGGTAAATTTTACAATTTAAATACGATCGTGGGCGATACCAATATTAGAAATGGAAAACAATTAATATTCTTTTAACTAATTTGGGTTTTTACTAATTTTCCCCTAAAAAATAAAATTAGAATAAATTTCATAGGAGGTGTAACAATGACAGGGGTTCAAGCTGATGAATTGGATAAATTAATTAATGCCCTAAGAAATGAAGTCGAAGATATCAACTTAGGATTAATAACCTTAAACAACGCTGCTTTATCATTATCAGAAATTTTCAAAAATGGTGGTATAAATAACATTTCAAATAGTCTTCAAAATTTATATGATAGTCGAGTAAATATTGCTAAAACCATAGAGTCATATGTTGATGTTTTAACAAAAGTTAATTCAAGTTATCGAAGACAAGAAGAAGAAGTCAGCAGTGCACTTAAAATTGTTACCAAAAATTAGAAAGGGAGGGATAACATGATTGGATATAATGTTACCAAAATTAATGAACTTATGAAAGATTTAGCAGAGGCCTATAATAATTGTGGAAATACCATTTCAGAAGGTTGGCCAGCCGTTTCTCAAACAATGCAACAATATTGGATTGGTGAGGATGAACAATCATATGAAGATACGTTTTGTAAACGTATGTGCGAAATGTATGTTTCGGCATGTAATATTGTAAAAAATTTAACCACAAATTTAAAAAGCCTTGGTACTGAATGGCATAATTTTCAACAAAAAAACTTACTAGAGGGAGCTTCACTGCCTGCTAATTTTGCAGTAAATCTAGAAGATGTGACTATTACTCCAAATGAAAAGATTATCTCAATGCGTGCAGCTAATGTTAACGATTCAATAGATCGTGGTGTTAAAGACGGCGCTCTTAGTGCAATTCAATCAGCTATGAGCGAATATTTAAATAACATTAAATCAAGTCTTCAAAAGATTTATGCAGGTATTGATAGTTCAGCTGCATTCTTAGGAAGTGAGCAAGCACCAACTATCACCAAATATATTGAAGCTATTGGGCAATCACTAGGAAGTGTGGTAACCGCTGCCAATGACATTTATATTGCATTAGAAAAATTAACACAAACTTCATACACTCAATCAGAGTCAGAAGTTAGTAGCCAATTCAATTCATCTAATGTTCAATCAGAAATTGAAGGACAATTAGGCGACATGAAATGGAATGGCTAATTAAAAATAGTTTTATACTATTTTTAAATAATGGCTATACTTTGTAGCCATTATTTAAAAGTGAGTATAAGGAAGGAGAATTATTATGAACGAAAAAGTGAAATATCAAAATTTGTTATATAACCTTAATAATATTTCTAGTAATTTATTAAATTGTATTAAACAATTAGAAAATGCATCCAATTATTCCAAAAATGCTATTAATATTGATAATATTTGTTATAAAAAAAGCGACACAGAATCTTTAATATATGACTTAAAAACACAGTACAATTATCTTCAGAACATTTGTATTCCAGAAGTCAAAAAGAAAATTATGGAGGCGAAATAATGACAACTTTTAATATACAATTAGGTAAATTAAATGAACTTCAGTCGTCATTGGATAACAGTAACAAAAAATTTTCTAGTATTAACGATCGCTTTTTTACAAAAATCAATAAGGTAAATACAGTTTGGAATGACCCAAACACTGACTTTTTTTTGAGTCAATTAAAGAATTCCAAAAACAAAATTGATCAATATAATGAGGATGCTAGTAAATTAAATGATTATATATATAATTTCATAAATAAGTTAGTTAGTATTGCTAGAAAATGTAATAGTGGTGTTACAGGGAATTTTAGTTACAATGGAGCACAAGCAAAAAATATGCAAAATAGTTGTATATCTGCTTATAACTTTGCCTGTGATATTAAAAACAAATTCAATTATATTGATATTCCCACCACTTTTAAATATAAAGCACAACTAAAAAAAGTAAAATATCAAATCATGGATATTAATGATCGTTTAAAAAGAGCTGTTAATGATTTAAATGATGTTATTAGTTCTATTGAAAACGCTTTTGATAATATTCAAAATGCACCAAGTATAGAACTTTTAAACCTAAGTCAAATGAATTATATAAATCAAACGGAAAGTATTGAGTTAACTAGTTCATCTCCTATCATTGATGAAACTAAAGCTAAGGAAAATTTGGAAGCTAAGCAAAATAACGTTGAATATAATGAACAAGACTCAACCTTTCAAAATAATTCACAAAATCAAACATATAGTGAAAAACATAATGATTTTGAAGAAGTTGATAGTACGTTTGTTAATCAGTCAAATTATGAAACACCGATAGATACTAGCATAATTTTTGAAGAAGAATCTTCCACTTTTAAAAACAATTCGTACTCACAGCATTATTCAGAAAAAACAAATAACTTTCAAGAAAGTGATAACACATTTAAAAACCCTAAAATATCAACTACAGCGCAAAATGGTTCTATTGATGTTGATAAAAATTTGACATTTAATAATAAGGAGAATAGTATTTCATATCATGAACACAATAATGAATTTGAAAGGACTAAATCACATTTTTCTAACTCTGCTAAAACCGTTTCCGCATTGAATAATAAAGCTACATTTACTCAAACTAATACAGAACTTAATGTTCCAAATGAAATTAAAGCTAGTAATAGCGATATAAACATTAATATAACTAATCAGTTTGAGAATAGTGCAAAATCAATAAATGCTGACGATTAAAGTAGAAGTAGATAAAACAAATTAAGCAAAAAGAAGAAGGTGTATATATGAATTTTAAGATGCAAAATAACTTATCTAATTTGTCAAAAGTAAAAAAATATACAAATACAGACACTTATAAAGTAAACTATAAATATAACAAAGAGTCATATTCTCCCTCAGAAAATAGTTATGGTGACGTAGAAAACCAACATTTAGGAATTAGTAACTTTTCCAAGCTAGTAAAACAAACAGAAAAAAAAATTAAAGAAAAAATCTTACCTACATATAATTATGTCGATTTTGATAATGAATCATTAGAAAACATGTATGCTATGTCACAATCAGCAGAACAATCTACTAATAAACCATCTGTCGATTTAAAAAACACTCAATTTAAAACTGTAGACAGTTTTAATCAATACATTAAAAATAATGTAGAAAATGCGGGATATGGGACTAGAGCTGGAGTTGTTGCTGCCGGACTTTCTTTAGTTGGTGGATATACTTCTGCCACGGGCAAACGTTTACGCTACCAACAAACAGCTAGTATATATCCAGAAATACCATATGATAGACAAGACTCTAACGTCGAAGGAATTGTTAATGATGAGTTCTATTTAGATTGTAGTAGTTTTGCTTGGTGGGCGGTTTATAATGGCGGATATAAAATACCAACTAATATTGATGGGTCTGATGTTGTTGCTAATACAGGTTTCCAAGAAAACTGGGCTACATATACCAATGCAATCGGTTCATTGACCGAAGGAAAACCCGGAGATTTTCTAGTATATAATGCAGGTAATCAAGGTCATATTGTTATGATCATCGGACAGTATGCCTCAGGTTATTATGTTGCTGAATTTTCAAGTTGGGAAGAAGGCGGCCAAATTAGTAAAAGAGATTTCACCTCACTTAAAAACAATGGATATAAATTAATTAATATGGATCAATATTATAATAATTCGGAAAATGTACGAGAAAAAGCAAATAATCCTCAAGAATATCAAAAAGAAGAACAATTATATAGTGAACCAAATCAATCCTTAGATTCAGCCCTCAAATCAACAGACAAACAGGCAATAGAAACTAACGCTGAAGTATTAAATGCTAACCCAAAAAACATTGAAACTAATACTCCCCAAATTACAATTCCAGAAAATTGTGGAAATGGTGGATATACTGTTACCGTTTATGATGATTGGGATTGGGGATATGATCAAGGAAAAGTGTATGAACTTTGGAACAGTGCCGGTAGCAAGTATGATAATGGTCTCGCTACATATGAAGGAAGATATTTAATAGCTTGTACTACAACTTTTGGTAAAGTGGGAGATAAGGTGGATTTTTTCTTAGAGGATGGGACAAAAATTCCTTGTATTATTGCTGATGTAAAATCACAAGAAGTTGTTGCGTGGGATAATAATCCTGCTAATGAATGGGGACATAACAACGGACAAAATGTACTTGAATTTGAAGTGTCTCACAGAGCTTTTTATGATACATACGGCCAAAACAATCCAGGAACAAATGGATGGTATGACGAATGGGGTGGAAAAAGAGTTGTGGGCGCCACTAATTTAGAAGAAAATATTATTAAATAAATTTGTTTTATTAGATTATGCGTCATAGGACATATTAATGGATTTTGAGCTAGCCATAAGTAAGTTTGTAGCACGCAAAAGTAAAGGGGATGTCATGAAATAAAATAATTTTATTTCATGCTTTTTTCTTTTTTTCTTTGGAAAAGGAAATGTTTCCCTTTTTTTATATACTAAGAATTTGCTTTGTAAAATGAAAAACTACAAAATATATAAAATTCTACTAAAAAAGACGGCAA